>CAZWXA010000005.1:14123-29507 GCA_964637755.1 uncultured bacterium
GGGCGAATCGACAGGGAGCGCGGTCTCACCCAGCGGTCGGCGATCCACGACGAGGGAGGTTCTGAGATCGCCCTCATGACCAGCGACGCCCGGCTGAGCCGGGCTTGCGGATTGGAACGCTCGGCTCCGCCTCGCACCATCATTCATGTCGACATGGATGCGTTTTATGCGTCTGTGGAGCAGCGGGATCGGAGTGAACTGCGCGGGAAGCCCGTGATCGTGGGGGCTGACCCCGGGGGGCGCGGCGTGGTGTCGGCGGCGTCGTACGAGGCGCGCGCGTTCGGCGTGCACTCCGCAATGCCGATCCGCAAGGCGGCTCGGCTGTGTCCGACGGCCGTGTTCCTGCCCGTGGACATGGGTCGGTACGGCTCGGTGTCTGCGCAGATCATGGCGACCCTTCGCGAGTTCTCACCACTCGTCGAGCCGGTGTCGATCGACGAGGCCTTCCTCGACGTGACCGGAACCGGAAGTCTCTTCGGGCCACCGCTCGCGGTGGCGCGGACGATCAAAGCGAGGATCCGCGCGGACGTGGGGCTGGTCGCCTCGGTGGGCGTGGCGCCGAACAAGTTTCTCGCGAAGGTCGCGTCGGATCTCGAGAAGCCGGACGGTCTCGTCGAGGTTCGGCCCGGCGAAGAGGCGGCGTTTCTCGCGCCGTTGCCGATCAGGCGTCTGTGGGGAGTGGGGTCGGCCACGGAGCGCGCGTTGGGGACGCTCGGGATCGAGCGGATCGACCAGCTCGCGCGCCTGCCACGGGCCACGATCGAGTCCCGGCTCGGCAGATCGGGTGCGCACCTCCGCGACCTGGCGTTGGGTCGGGACAACCGTCCGGTCGTCCCGACCCGGCCGCCGAGGTCGATGGGCGCCGAGGAGACGTTCGAGCAGGACCACCGGGACACCCCTCGCCTCCTCGCCGTGCTGCGCGAGCAGGCGGAGCGGGTCGCGCGTGAGCTGCGGGCCAGCGGGATGTCCGCTTCGCGGCTGACGCTGAAGCTCCGCTTCGCCGACTTCCACACGCTGACGCGGAGCCTCACGGACGTGCCGACCCACGACGGGCTCGTGATCTTCCGCCGCATGGCCGCCCTGCTTGCCCGTGTGCCACTCCGTGACCCGGTGCGCCTCATCGGGCTTTCCGCGTCTGGTCTTGGCGCGTCGGGGGTGGGCCAGCTGCCCCTCCTCGATCCCGGCGCCACTCGGCGAGAGGAGGTCCTCCGGGCGGTGGATCTCCTCGTGGCCCGCTTCGGACCCGGGAGCATCAGGCCCGCGAGCCTGACCGATCGCCCAAATAGCGGTTGACAGGGCGCGGGTCGCCCTTACACTACTGCCGTTTCGCTGCCCTCGCGCATGCCGTGCGAGGCCGGCCATCCGGACGGCGGTGACGGATGCGACTCATCATGCTGGTTCCGAAGTCCGGGAGCCGGACCATCGGTTGGGATCCGAACGGGTGAGGTGGATACGCCACGGCCGTCCCCCCTGCTGAACGTCCTCGACGTGAGCGTCCGGTTCGGCGGCATCGTCGCGCTGGACGGCGTCTCGTTCGAGATGGCGGAGGGGCAGATCGTCGGGCTGATCGGCCCGAACGGAGCGGGAAAGACGACCCTCTTCAACTGCGTGAGCCGCCTGTATCTGCCCGACAGGGGAGAAATCCGCTTTGCGGGACGGTCGATCCTGGGGACGCCGCCTCACCGCATCGCCGAGATGGGGATCTGCCGCACCTTCCAGAACCTCGCGCTGTTCCCGACCATGAGCGTGCTCCAGAACGTGATGGTCGGGGTGCACAGCCGGACGCGGAGCGACTTTGCCAGCAACGCGCTGCGCTTGCCGGCCGTGCGCCGGGAGGACCGGACGATCCGCGACGCGGCGATGGATCTGATCGCGTTCCTCGGCCTCGAGAGCGTCGCGGAGCACCCGGCTGCCGGCCTGCCGTTCGGGACCCTGAAGCGCGTGGAGCTGGCTCGGGCGCTGGCGGCCCGGCCCAAGCTCCTGCTCCTGGACGAGCCCGCCGGGGGGCTCAATCACGAGGAGGTCGCGAAACTCGTCACGCTGCTCCGCAAGATCCGGAGCGAGCGTCAGGTCACGGTGCTGCTGGTCGAGCATCACATGGGTCTCGTCATGCAGGTCTCTGACACGGTCGTCGTCCTCGACTTCGGCCGGAAGATCGCCGAGGGGTCGCCGGCGGAGGTGCAGCGAGACACTGACGTGATCCGCGCGTATCTCGGGAGCGACGGGTGATGCCGGCGCTCCTCGAGGCACGGGCCCTCGAAGCGCACTACGGATGGGCGAAGGCGCTCCACGGCGTGGAGTTCTCGGTCGAGGGGGGCGGGATCACGACGATCCTCGGCGCCAACGGCGCCGGCAAGACGACGACCCTGCGCGCGGTATCGGGTATGGTCAGTACGGCTGGGGAGATCTGGTTCGATGGACGCCGGATCGACGGCAGGGCGACCGAGGATCGGGTCCGCCTCGGGATCGCGCACGCCCCGGAGGGACGCGGGACCTTCGTGCAGCTGACGGTCGAGGAGAACCTGCGCCTGGGGGCGTACGCGCGGAGGGGCCGCGGGGGGGTCGCCACGGACTTCGACCGTGTGTACGGGTACTTCCCGGTGCTGAAAGAGCGGCAGCGACAGCTGGCGGGGACGCTGTCCGGCGGCGAACAGCAGATGCTGGCCGTGGCTCGCGCGCTCATGCTGCGACCCCGGCTGCTCCTGCTCGACGAGCCGTCGCTCGGCCTGGCCCCGCTGGTCGTGCGGGAGATCTTCCGCATCGTCGGCGCGATCAACCGGGAGGAGGGCGTGAGCGTGCTCCTCGTCGAGCAGAACGCCTCGATCGCGCTGGACCTGGCCGACCATGCCTACCTCCTCGAGACGGGGCGCGTGGTCATGTCGGGCCGGTCCGCCGACCTGCGGAAGGACGATGCCGTGCGCCGTGCCTACCTCGGCTACTGAGAGGGCACGAAGCAGCCAGGGCATGAGGCAATCGACGCCCACGACGACTGGTGGGGGGATCGGGGAGGAGCGGTGCTCGCTCCCCCCGACGATGACTGAAAGGGCCGACGGCGTGGACATCTTCCTCCAGCAGGTGGTCTCGGGACTCGCGACGGGGGGCATCTACGGGAGCCTCGCGCTCGCCCTCGTGATGATCTATCAGGCCACCGACGTCGTGAACTACGCCCAGGGCGAGATGGCGATGTTCAGCACCTATCTCGCGTGGTCCATGCTGAACGCCGGCGTGCCGTACTGGGCGGCCTTTCTGGCCACGATCGCCATCGCCTTCGTCGGCGGGCTCGCGATCGAGCGTCTGGTGATCCGTCCGGTCGAGAACGCGCCGGTGCTCACGATCGTGATCGTCTGCATCGGACTCCTCGTGATCCTGAACAGCATGGCGGGCTTCCTCTACTCCTACGTTATCCAGCCGTTTCCGAGCCCGTTCCCCAAGTCGCCGATCAGGATCGGGGCGGTCGTCTTCGGCCCGCACGACCTCGGCGCGATCGGCGTGACCCTCGTCATGCTCGGCCTGCTCTACGTGTTCTTTCGCTTCACCAGCCTCGGGCTGGCGATGCGAGCGGCCGCGCAGAACCCCGCGTCGAGCCGCCTCGTCGGGATCCGCGTCGGATGGATGCTGGCGCTGGGCTGGGGGCTCGCCGCCCTCGTGGGCGCCGTCGCGGGCATGATGGTGGCGCCGGTCATCTTCCTGGAGCCCAACATGATGAGCGGCATCCTGATCTATGCCTTCGCGTCGGCGACGCTCGGCGGGTTCACGAGCCCCGGGGGCGCCGTGGTGGGGGGCTTCCTGGTCGGCGTCATCGAGAACCTGGCGGGTACCTACGTCGGGTTCATCGGGACCGATCTGAAGCTGACGGTGGCCCTGGTCCTGATCATCATCGTCCTGCTGGTGAAGCCGAGCGGTCTCTTCGGCCGCCCCGTCGTGCGCCGGGTGTGATGGCCACTCCCGCCGCCGCCCCGGACGTGACCCGGGCGGGGACGGACCTGGAGCGTCCGCCGCGCGCATTCCCGCTGTCCCCTGCCGTGCTCCGCTGGTCGGGGGCCGCCGGGCTTGCCGCGCTCATCGCGGTCGCCTGCCTGCTGCCTTTCCTGCTCAGCGGCTTCCGTCTGTTCCAGTTCACCCAGGTCTTCGTCTACGCGATCGCTCTCCTGGGCCTCAACATCCTGACGGGGTACAACGGCCAGATCTCGCTCGGTCACGGCGCGTTCTACGCGATGGGCGCCTACACGTCCGCGATCATGATCGATCGGTGGAACGTCCCATACGGATGGACGATTCCGGCGTCGGGGGTGCTCTGCCTCCTGGCGGGTTTCCTGTTCGGCATTCCGGCCCTCCGTCTGGAGGGGCTCTACCTCGCGCTGGCGACCTTCGCGCTCGCGCTGTCGGTGCCGCAGATCCTGAAGCACTTCGACTCCTGGACGGGGGGCTCACAGGGGATCGTCCTGTCGAGGCCGGCGGCGCCGTTCGGACTGCGGCTCACCCCGGATCAGTGGCTCTACTTCCTGGGCCTCGGCGTCCTGCTCGTCCTCTTCGCGCTCGGTGCGAACCTCCTGCGGGGACGGACGGGCCGCGCCATCGTGGCGATCCGAGACAATCCCATCGCGGCCGAGGCGATGGGGATCAACAGCGCCCTCTACAAGTCGCTGGCCTTCGGCGTGAGCGCCGCCTACACGGGCGTGGCCGGTGCCCTCGGGGGGCTGGCGGTCGCGTTCGTCGCGCCGGACACGTTCAACGTCTTCCTGTCGATCACGCTCCTCGTCGGGATCGTGATCGGAGGGCTGGCCTCCATCTCCGGGGCGATCTTCGGCGCGTTCTTCATCCAGTTCGTGCCGAACTACGCGCAGGACATCTCCAAGGCCGCTCCCTGGGCGATCTACGGGGTCTTCCTGATCGCGTTCATGTACGCCATGCCGCGGGGGGTCTCCGGCGGCCTGCGCCTCTTCTGGAGACGCCTGATGCGCGCGGGAGCCGGAACCCCCCCGGGCCGACGGCCGTTCACCTCGTGATCCGACTGCTCCTGGACACTCACCGCGAGAATCGCTGAGGGGAGGACACCATGCGTCTTCGATCATCCATCGTCGCGCTCGCTGTCGTGCTCGGCCTGGGCCTCGGCCACGCCGCCTCGTATGCCGCCGATCCCGGCGTGACGGCGACCGAGATCAAGATCGGCAACACCAACCCGTACAGCGGCCCCGCCTCGTCCTACGGGACGATCGGCAAGGCGATCGCCGCCTACGTCAAGAAGGTCAACGACGAGGGCGGCGTGAACGGCCGGAAGATCAACTTCGTCACCTTCGACGATGGCTACCTCCCCCCCAAGACGGTCGAGATGGTCCGGCGGCTGGTCGAGCACGAGCAGGTGCTGTTCCTCTTCCAGACGCTGGGAACGCCGCCGAACACGGCGATCTGGAAGTACATGAACGATCAGAAGGTCCCCCAGCTCTTCGTGGCGACGGGGGCCACCAAGTGGGGAGACCCGGTGGGGCACCCCTGGACGATGGGCTGGCAGGCGACCTACCAGAGCGAGGGGCACATCTACGCGCAGCACATCCTCAAGAACGTCCCCAACGCGAAGGTCGGCATCCTCTACCAGAACGACGACTACGGGAAGGACTACGTGAAGGGGCTCAAGGACGGCCTCGGCGACGCCGCGAAGAAGATCATCGTGATGGAGCAGACCTACGAGGTGACGGACCCGACCGTCGACTCCCAGATCGTCAACCTGAAGAACAGCGGCGCCAACGTGTTCTTCAACGTGACGATCCCGAAGTTCGCCGTGCAGGCGATCCGGAAGGCCCACGACATCGGCTGGAAGCCGCTCCACATCCTCAACAACGTGTCCAGCTCCGTGGGGACCGTGATGAAGCCGGCGGGTCTCGACGCCTCCAGGGAAATCATCTCGACCTTCGCGCTGAAGGACCCGACCGACCCCCAGTGGAAGAACGACAAGGGCTTCAAGGACTGGCTCGCATTCATGCAGAAGTACTACGCCGACGGGAACACCGCCGATCTGTTCAACGTGTACGGCTACACGGTGACGCAGACGCTGGTGCACGTGCTCAAGCAGTGCGGCAACGATCTCTCGCGCGCGAACGTGATGCGCCAGGCGGCGAACATCAAGGACCTCTCGCTGCCGATGTTCCTGCCCGGCATCAAGATCAATACCAGCCCCACGGACTTCTACCCCATCGAGCAGCTGCAGCTCGCGCGATTCGACGGCGAGCGGTGGGTGCTGTTCGGCGAGATCTACGACGCGAGCAAGAAGCACAACCTGTGAGGCGGGCAGGCACCGCCTCGCGCATGACCGCTGGCCCGGCTGCGGGCGTACTATAATCGCCACCATGGACCGGCCGATCGCCTACGACAGGCTCGCGCGTGAGGACCGCTTCGTCCGGATGCGGGCGCGGCGCGTCGCCGAGCTCAAGGTCGAGCAGGGGCTCCCGCCGTTCCCCGACCTGGCCAGTCGCGGCGCGATCCGGGAGCGGATGCACGGGATCCTGGTCGGCGAGCTGCAGGCCATGGAAGGCGCGGGGCGAACGGTCTACGACTTTCCGGACGCCCCGTGGGAGTTCACGATGGACATGGCGCGACAGGTCTGGGACGAGTCGCGCCATGTCGAGGTCTACCTGCGCCTGCTCGAACACCTCGACGGCTACGTCGGAGAGTTTCCGGAGACCACGATCCTGTGGCGCTGCGCCTGTGCGGAGGACGCGGCGGCGCGCGTGGCTGGCGTCAACCGTGGCCTCGAAGGGCTCGCGTGTGACGTCTTCACCCAGCTGATTCACATCGCGCGAAAGATCGGCGACCCGGTCATCGAACACGCGGTCGATTTCGTGCTCGCCGACGAGATCACCCACGTCCGCATGGGCTCGAGGTGGCTCAACGAGCTCACCAAGGGTGATCCCGACCGGCGGCGGCGCGCCGTCGAGTTCCAGGAGTCGATCGACGAGCGGTTCAATCTCGGCGGTCTCCGCCAGGCCGGTGATCCCGAAGCGGTGCCGATCTCGATCGCCACCGAGGCGCGGCGGCTCGCGGGATTCACGGACGAGGAGATCGACCGTCTGATCAAGGCCACCCAGCGCTCCCCGGTCTACTAAATAGCTCCCCATGATTTGGAGTGATCCCGACTGTTGGTTTGTACGAGGGGGCAAGCCCCAGTACATCCCTCCGAATCGTGGGGGGCTATTTAGCGCGGGCCATTCATGAACGGATCACCCGCGAGGCGGACGGGTCCTGTCGCGGCGGGCGGCCCCATTCGGCTCGCCACCCCCGCCCGGTGTGGAGTCCCCCGGCTCGCCGCATGCGGCGCCCCGCCCGCCGCGCCACCCGTCCGGTCCCAGTTGCCGCCGTTCATGAATAATCCGGGCTAGCGCGGGCCGTGACTGCTGCCCACCAGTTCGCGGATCACGTCTCGGTCGAGGCGTCGGCCGAGCGCATCCGGCACTACCGCTACGTCGAGGAGCGGATGATGCGGATGCTCGGCGGATGGATCGCGCTCACGCCGGAGCTGCCGGCCAAGCTTCTGCTCGGTCGTCACGTCTGGGACTGCGCCCAGCACGCTGACCTGTGGGGAAAGCGGCTGCCCGAGCTGCGGTCGTCGCCCCAGCAGTCGGAGCCGCCGGGGAGCGACTTCGTGCGGCTCGTGGAGGCGATCGAGACGCCGGACGGGTTCCGTCAGACGCCGGAGCGCCTCGTCGGAGTCTACCGGGTGCTCAAGCCATGCCTGCTCGCGGCGTACGAGCGGCACCTCGGCGAGGCGAGCCCCGTCTACGAGCCCCCGACGCGGCGGATCCTCACGCGGTGCATCGACGAGGAACGCCGGCACATCGGGGACGGCGAGGCGATCCTCGACCGCTTCGCGTCGAGCGGGGAACCGGCGGCGCGGGCGCAAGAATGGGAGGGACGCCTGAGGGATCTGCTGTTCCAGACCTCCGGGGTTGCCGGGGACGGCATGGTGGTGCTGGCGGTCCCGCCGGCGCCGGCGGCCCTTCCGGACTCGTCCCGAGAGCTGGTGGATCTCGAGCGCCCCCTGGGGAAATGGCCGATTCCGGAGGAACTGGCTCGCGCAGCCGACGATCACGGCCGGGCGATTCTGGCGCGCGACCTCGAGGTGCTGGCGCGCCAGGCTGCCGGTGAGGCGAGAGACGCCGTCGTTTCGCTCTACCGGGAGCTGTGCCGTCTCGATGTTCGCGACGTGACGCTGGTCGCGTGTGCGAGGGTGGGCGGACAGTGGCTGATCAAGCATCGCCTCACGGGAGTGGACGGCGCCGGGGTCGTCCAGGCGCGGTGGGTGCTGGCCGGGCGCGAGTGGCAGGTTGCGGAGGCCGAACTGGTTCGTCGCGAGGCCGCCCGCTGATTCAACGTCTCGATCCCCGACGCCACCAGGGTCGAGCGAGAGCTCTCGTCGCTTCCGCGTGTCCGCCGTGCCCCCGGTCGCGTCCACGCCCAAGCCCGGTCGGCCCCGCGTGGTCGAAGAAGGAGTCGTCGATGCTCGAAGAGGTCAAGGCCCCGATCACCGGCGTCGTCTTCCAGGTGGCCGCGAAGGTGGGTGACCCCGTTGCCGCCGGCGACCCGGTGATCGTCCTCGAGTCGATGAAGATGGAGATCCCCGTCGAGGCGTCGCGCGCCGGACGGGTGAGGGAGATCCGGGTCTCCGAGGGACAGACCGTCCAGGAAGGCGACACGGTCGCAATCCTCGATTAGCGTGTCGCCAGCCACGCGACGCATCAGCGGAGCGAGATCGTGACGATGCTCGCGTTGCTGCGGGGGCGGCGGGCCAGGCGGCCGGGCTACTTCCTGGGCTCTACCACCGCCGCTTCGCCGGCCTTGAAGCCGATCCGGGCATGCGTGCCGTCACAGAACGGCTTGGTGGCGGCGCCACCGCAGCGGCAGAGCGCGATCGACGGACGGCCGGCGGTGTCGATGCGCGCGCCGGTCGGGTCGATGAGGTGGCACTCTCCCTCGACGATGTAGGGGCCATTCGGACGTACGGTGATCTTGACGGCCATGTGATTTCCCCCGTTGACGGGTCGGTGACGGCGGCGCGGAGCGGCTGGGAGAGGCACGGGACCGCCCAGCCTCCGCCCGAAACTCCAGGGGCGAGGCGCAGCCGACGCGGCCTCTACCAACTCCGGGGGAGTACACTACCACGAGTGCGATGAAGGCTCCCGGCGCAATTCTCCTGATCGCGTGCTACGAGCTGGGTCATCAGCCCCTCGCCGTCGCGTGGCCCGCGGCGTTCCTCGAGCGGTCCGGATACAGCCCGGCGACGATGG
This sequence comes from uncultured bacterium, assembly GCA_964637755.1. GTDB lineage: Bacteria > Methylomirabilota > Methylomirabilia > Rokubacteriales > CSP1-6 > AR9. Next base: position 23,399 of record CAZWXA010000005.1, read on the forward strand.
ACATCTCGGTCGAGCCGTTCGACGCCGACAAGGTGAGGCGGGCCAGGCTAGTCGCGATCTCGGTGCCGATGCATACCGCGCTCCGGCTGGGCGTGACCGCCTGCCAGCGCGTGCGCGAGCTCAGCCCAGGTTGCCACGTCGCGTTCTTCGGGCTCTACGCGAGTCTCAACGCGGACTACCTGCTCGCGCACGGGGTCGACTCCGTGATGGCGGGCGAGGCGGAGATGGCGCTCGTCGAGCTTGCGCGGACCCTCGAGGCTGCCGGGTGCAGGCCGCCCAGCGCGGCGGCACGGGCGGCGACGCCCCCGCGGGCGCATCTCGCGAAGCTTCCGTTCCCGGTTCCGAGCCGCGCCGGCTTGCCCTCGTTGAAGCTGTATGCTCGTCTCGCACGGGGCGGCCGCCTGGAGCTGGCCGGCTACGTCGAGGCGAGCCGCGGCTGTCGGCATCACTGCCTCCACTGCCCGATCCCGCCGGTCTACGGGGGCCGCTTCTTCGTGGTACCGAGAGAGGTCTGTCTCGCGGACATCCGGCAGCTCGTCGGGGCCGGCGCGACGCACGTCACGTTCGGGGACCCGGACTTCCTGAACGGTCCCGGACACGCGCTGGCCATCGCGAGAGCGGTGCACGCGGAGTTCCCCGAGCTGACGTTCGACTTCACCGCCAAGATCGAGCACCTTCTGCGCCACCGGTCCCGCCTGCCCGAGTTCGCTGCGCTCGGCTGCGTGTTCATCGTCTCCGCCGCGGAATCGCTCAGCGACACGGTGCTGGCCCACCTCGGGAAGGGGCACACTCACGCGGACATGGTCGAGGCGACGCGACTCGTCCGCTCCGCGGCCATCGCACTCCGGCCGACCTGGGTGGCCTTCACGCCCTGGACCACGCTCGACGACTACCGGAAGATGCTGCACTTCATCGACGCCGAGGGGCTGACCGACTGCGTCGACCCGGTCCAGTACTCGATCCGTCTCCTGGTTCCGCCCGGGTCGCTGCTGCTGGGGAGTCCTGCGCTCACGCCGTTCCTGGGCCCGCTCGTGGAGCAAGACTTCTGCTACGGGTGGACGCACCCCGATCCAAGGATGGATCGCCTCCAGGAGACGGTGAGCGCCGCCGTCGCCGACGGGCTGGAGAGAGGCGAAGATGGCGCGGTCACGTTCGACCGGGTCAGCCGACTGGCCGACGCCGCGGCCGGCCTGTCCGCTGGCTCGACCCTCGCGTCGCGACTGGCACCCGACCGGGCCCGCCCGCCACGGTTGACCGAGCCCTGGTTCTGCTGAGCGGAGCCGACGACGGGCCAGTTGGCCCTGCGGGGGAGATCGGGTACAGTAGTGGTCTGAAAGGAGTCAACCATGAGCGTAGATCTGCGGAGCAAGGTCCAGGAAGTCATCGAGACGATGATCAATCCCAACATTGCGGGCCACGGTGGCTACGTGGAGCTGATCGACGTCCGGGACAGCACCGTGTACCTCCAGATGGGCGGAGGATGTCAGGGCTGCGGCGCGGCCGACATCACCCTGAAGGCCGGCATCGAGCGGGTGATCAAGGAGGAGGTTCCGGAGGTGGTCGAGATCCTGGACACGACCGACCACGCAGCAGGCGCGAATCCCTACTACACGGCCGGGAAGGGCTAGCGGGACGCGGGAAGACCTGGTGGGTTCTGGCGGGATGGAGCGCGTCCTCCTCCTCCTGCCCACTGCCACGTATCGCACCGAGGCCTTTCTCGACGCGGCCCGAACGCTCGGTGTCGAGACGGTCTGCGCGTCCGAGCGGCCGAATGTCTTCGAGGCGCAGGCGCCGGACACCCTCCTGACTCTCGACTTCGGCGACGCCAGGAGAGCCGCCGAAACGGCTCGCCGGTTCAGCCGGGACCACCCGATCGACGCCGTGGTCGGAGTCGATGACCTGACGGTCATGGCGGCTGCGGCGATCGCCGAGCGACTTGGACTGCCGTCGAGTTCCGTCTCGGCCGTCGCGGCCACCCGCGACAAGCACGTGATGCGCCGGCGGCTCGCGTCCGCCGGGGTTCCCGTCCCCACCTTCTGGCCCGTCTCCCTCGACGAGGATCCGGGCGTGTCGGGCGGCCGCGTGACCTACCCGTGCGTGCTGAAGCCACTCGGGCTTTCCGCGAGCCGCGGCGTGATCCGGGCCGATACGCCCGCGCAGTTCGTCGCGGCCGTGCACCGCATCACCCGCATCCTGGCGGACGCTGGCGACCCGTCCCGGACGCTGCTCGCCGAGGAGTTCGTGCCGGGCCCCGAGGTGGCTCTCGAGGGGCTCCTGGTCGGTGGCGCCCTCCAGACGCTCGCCCTCTTCGACAAGCCCGACCCGCTCGACGGGCCGTTCTTCGAGGAGACGATCTACGTGACGCCGTCCCGCCTGCCCGCCCCGGTCCAGGAACGAATCGGTCGGGTTGTCGCCCAGGCGGCCGCGGCGCTCGGCCTCGCGGAAGGCCCGGTCCACGCCGAGATCCGCATCAACAGCCGGGGGCCATGGGTGATCGAGGTCGCCGCCCGCTCGATCGGGGGCCTGTGCTCGCGCGCGCTCCGTTTCGGAACCGGGATGACCCTGGAGGAGCTGATCCTGCGCCACGCCCTCGGCAGGAAGATCCAGTCCTACGATCGGGAGCGGCCCGCCGCCGGTGTGATGATGATCCCGATCCCCCGCGCGGGGGTTCTGGAGGGGTTCGCGGGCAAGGAGGCCGCCGAGGCCATTCCGGGCGTGGAGGAGATCGCCATCACGGCGCACCGCGGCCAGGAACTGCTCCCCCTCCCGGAGGGCTGGCAGTATCTGGGTTTCATCTTCGCGCGGGCCGACACCCCGGAGGAGGTGGACCAGGCGCTTCGGCAGGCCCACGCGCGGTTGCACTTCTCCATCGTCTGAGGGCCCATACCGACCTCGACGTCCCTGCAACGCCCTCCGACGATCTCCAGGCGAGCGCCCGGCCGGCCCTCTGCCCTCGCACGCTCGACGCCGCCGGGCTGGCAGCCGGCCCGGCGGGAGAGGTTAGTTCTCGACGAAGGCCCTCAGATTTCGGCCCCGGAGCGGGTGTCGAAGCTTGCGAAGCGCCTTGGCCTCGATCTGGCGAATCCGCTCCCTGGTGACGGCGAAGCGCTTGCCCACTTCCTCGAGGGTATGCTCTCCCTCTTCCCCGATCCCGAAGCGAAGCCGGAGGATGTCCTTCTCTTTCTGGCTGAGCGTGGCGAGCGCCTTCTCGACCTGGGCGGTCAGGTCCTGGCTGATGAGCGAGTCGTTCGGCGATCCGGTCGACCGATCCTCCAGGAAGTCGCCCAGTTCCGAGTCCTCGCCGATCGGCGTCTCCAGCGACAGCGGTTTCCTCGACGATTCGAGAATCAGCCGGACCTTCTTGGCGGGCACGCCCGTATGCTTCGCCAGTTCGTCCGCCGTCGGCTCGCGGCCCATCTCGCTCGTGAGGGTCCGGTTCACCCGCGAGATCCGGTTGAGGGTCTCGACCATGTGCACGGGGATGCGGATCGTGCGCGAGTGGTCCGCGATCGCTCGCGTGATCGCCTGCCGGATCCACCACGTCGCGTACGTCGAGAACTTGAAGCCGCGCCGATACTGGAACCGGTCCACCGCCTTCATGAGCCCGATGTTCCCCTCCTGGACGAGGTCGAGCAGCGACAGGTCACTACCCAGGTAGCGCTTGGCGACCGACACCACCAGCCGGAGATTCGCCTCCATCAACTCGCGCTTCGCTTGGCGGACGATCCGGTCGCTCTCGTCGATCTCGTTCGCCGCCGCCTCGAGCTGGCGCCGGGGGAGGCCGGCGGCGGCCTCGAGGTCTCGCAGCGCGCGGAACGTGGCTCTCGTGCGACGCTGCTTGACTTGCTCGGCGGCGGCCCCGATCCGGGCACAGTGCCGCCGCACGTCGCTGACCAGTTGATCGATGAGCGCCGGCTTGAGTGGCATCTCGCCCACGACCTTCTGAATGGCCTCGCGGTTTGCCGCGATCCACTTCAGGTAGGTCGCCCGCGTGTTCGCCGTTCGGCGCTTGTCCGCGAGCGAGGCCTGCAGGCGGTCGATCTCCCGGCTGAGTCGCCGGATCCGGCCGAAGGCGTTGAGCACGGACTTGGTCTCGTCGGCGTCGGGCTCGCCGCCCTCCGGGAGGACGATCACATCGTCCGGGTCGACGTCGCGGCGGCGGAGCTTGTCACCCACTTCTCCGAGCGCCCTGACCGCCAGAGGGATGCCCACGAGGGCCCGGCGGAGGCGAATCTGCCCTCCTTCGATTCGCTGCCCGATCTCGACTTCTTGGCGCGCCGTCAGCAGCGAGACCTTGCCGATCTCCCTCAGGTACAGTCGTACCGGGTCCTCCCCCCTCGTCGGGAGCGGCTGGAGGGCGTCCTCCGAGATGGGGACTTCCTCGATCGCCCGCTCCAGGACCTCAGGGGACGGCTCCTCGACCGGTAGACCCGTCTTCGTCACTTCTTGCGTCATCTCGCGCACGGGCTCTCTGAATGTCATCGCGTCCCTTCGCCTGAACCACGACTTGGATAACCTGCAATTTTGATGTCGGAGGGCCGCATTCCGATTCCCTGACTTCCGGCTCATGAGGGCGCCGTCACCGGCATAGCCGATCGGCCAATCGCGCCCGAAAGCCCCAAAGTTTACACAGATGGCCTTTCGGCGCAAGCCACTCGACCAGCAAACCGCTCGCCGAGCGAGCCGGTTCCGTCGGTTTAGATGGTTGGCATCGAGGAGTTATTCGGGTCTTGACCGACCTGCTGCCCGCAGCGTGTTTCCCGGAGGCGTCCAGCGGGCGGAAGTCTTGGCCGCGGACTCGGAGGTACTCCCGGGCAGATCATCGACATGAATTCGAGTGATCGCAGGCCATCTTGCCTCGATCAGCCTGAATTTGTTCTTCAAAGCGACCGTCGGCGACAACCAGGCCCGTGTTGCCCGGGCCGCCAGGCCGTCGGTCCCGCGATCCCACGCCGTGCCTGGGCAGCAGTGGCCCGACCGCCGACGACATCAGCCGTCGCACGCGTCTGGGTTGACCTGGGGCCGGCGGGGGTGCCCGGGACGGCGGGCTGGATCTGACCCTGGGGCGATCTGGCCCGGGGGCGTCCCGATGGACCGAGCCGCTCGGCTTGGCGCCGGACGGCCCGACCGAGGCGCGGGAATGCCGGCTCGGGGGTTTTCCCGCTTGTCAACGCGGGGATCGCCGATTACCCTCGACCCGGGTTTCGTCCGCTCGCGCGCGAGTCCGATGCTCGGGGGAGTCGCGTCGGATTCCCGCGGTCGCGTCGCCCGGGCGTCCGTCTGTCGGGGGGCTGCGAGGAGACCGCCGCGCCGGCTCCGCCGCCGGAGGGAGCCGGTCAACCGTCACGGGCGTGGGGAACCGTGGGATCGCGGGGATCGAGCGAATACCGGAGTGCCGGGGACGCGGACGCGCTCGGACGCCGGGGAGGGGAGGGCGGCGCGGCGACGACTGTGGCGACCGATGAGCGATCGGACCGGGCATCTGTCGCGAGGGGGGGCGCACCCGGATCGCCGAGCGGCGTGGACCGGTCGCGCCGCCGGGACCCGGCCCGGAGTCGCCGTCTCCAACCCGAAGAACCTCCGTGGGCGCCTTGGTGATGCCCTGGACGGGGCGGATCTCTTCGTCGGCCTCTCGGTGCCCGGGGTGCTCACCGTGAGGGACCTCAAGCGGATGGGTCGCGATCCGATCGTCTTCGCGATGGCGAACCCGATTCCGGAGATCCAGCCCGAGTCGGCGGGGCGGCACGTTCGGGTGATCGCGACGGGTCGGTCCGATTACCCGAACCAGATCAACAGGGTGCTCTGCTTCCCTGGATTCTTCCGCGGCTTGCTCGATTCGAGGGCGCGCACCGTCAACGACGAGATGAAGATCGCGGCGGCCGGCGCGATCGCGGCCACCGTGAGCGCGAGCGAGGTCGGGACAGAGTACATCATTACCGAGCGTGTTCAACAAGAACGTGGCTCCAGGGGTGGCGCGCGCAGTGGTGCGGGCAGCGGAGCGGACCGGTGTCGCCTCGAGCCGCCACGGCGTCGCGCTTCCTGGCTTCTAGCCCGGACCATTTCATGAACGGATCCCCCGAGAGGCGGACGGGTCCGGTCGCGGCGGGCC
>CAZWXA010000006.1:0-18645 GCA_964637755.1 uncultured bacterium
AAAGGGTCCCGCAAGAGCACCCCGTTCGCTGCGCAGACGCCGGCGGAGGTCGCCGCGCGCAAGGCCATGGAGTTCGGGTTGAAGCAGGTCGAGGTGTTCGTGAAGGGCCCGGGTGCCGGCCGCGAGGCGGCGATCCGCTCCCTCCAGGCCGTGGGGCTGGAGATCAGTGCGATCCACGACGTGACACCGATCCCGCACGACGGCTGCCGGCCGCCGAAGCGGCGGCGGGTGTAGGGAGACTCGGGATGGCGCGGTATCGGGACGCGAAATGCCGGCTTTGCCGCCGGGAGGGCATGAAGCTCTTCCTGAAGGGCGCGCGGTGCTTCACGGACAAGTGCGCGATCGAGCGTCGGAATTACCCACCCGGGCAACATGGGCTGAACCGCGGCAAGCCGACCCAGTTCGGCATCCAGCTCCGCGAGAAGCAGAAGGCGAAGCGCGTCTACGGTGTGCTCGAAACGCAGTTCAGGCGGGCCTTCAAGGCCGCGGAGCGCGAGAAGGGCATCACCGGCGAGAACCTGCTGAAGCAGCTCGAGCGGCGCCTGGACAACGTGGTTCACCGTCTCGGCCTGGCCGCGTCGCGCCGCGAGGGCCGGCAGATGGTGGCGCACGGGCACTTCGAGGTCAACGGGCGCAAGGTGTCCGTCCCGTCGTACCTGATCAAGGTGGGAGACGTGGTGCGCCTCCGGGCGACCTCCAAGCTGCAGGCCCGGATCGATGAGAACGTGAGTGCTGGCCGCTCGCCCATCCCCCAGTGGCTCGACCTCGACGTCGGCGAGCGGAAGGGGACGGTCCGGAGCTTCCCGCTCCGCGAGGACATCCAGATCCCGGTCTCCGAGCAGCTCATCGTCGAGCTGTACAGCAAGTAGGAACTCCCGCGAGGAAGAGAGACGCGAGCAATGCCGAGGATCGCTTTTCAGAAGCCGAAGAAGGTCGAGTGGGAGATACTCACGGACCACTACGGCCGACAGGTCGCGGAACCGTTCGAGAAGGGCTACGCGTTGACGGTTGGCAATTCGCTGCGGCGCGCCCTTCTCTCGATCATCCCCGGCGCGGCCGTGACGTGGGTCAGGATCGACGGTGTCGCCGACCCGGAAACCCGGATCCCCGGGGTCAAGGAGAGCACGACGGAGGTGCTTCTCAACCTCAAGAAACTGGTGGTGCAGATCCCCTCCGGCGAGCCGAAGACGATCCGTGTGGAGGTGACCGGTTCCCGTGAGGTGACGGGCGCCGACGTTCCGGAGGTGGACGGCATCGAGGTCCTGAACCCGGAACTGTACCTGTTCACCCTCTCGTCCGGACGGGTAGGAATCGACCTCAGGGTCGGGGTCGGCCGCGGCTACGTGGCCGCGGACTCGCACCCCGCCCGCAGCGTGCCCGCGGGCGCGATTGCCGTGGACTCCGCGTTCTCCCCCATCCTTCGGGTGTCCTACAACGTCGAGATGTCCCGCCTCGGCAAGATCACCGACTACGAGAAGCTGACCATCGAGATCTGGACGAACGGCGCCATTGCTCCGGACGAGGCGCTCGCCCGCTCCGCCACGCACCTGAAGCAGCACTTCTCGCTGATGGCGCCCCAGGGCGGCCGCGAGGACGACACCGAGATCGCGGAGTCGGGCGAGGACTTCCTGCGCGAGGCGCTCGCCAAGCCGATCGAGGAACTTCCGCTGCCGGCCCGTGCGGTGAACGCGCTGAAGAACGTCGACATCGCCCTGGTCGCCGACCTGGCCCAGAAGACGGACGCCGATCTGGAGCAGATCAAGAACCTCGGCGACAAATCCATCGAAGAGATCAAGAGCGCCCTGGCCGCGCTCGGCCTGTCGCTCGGCATGCGCGTCGACCCCAACGTGCTGGGTGCGCTCAGTCGCGGCGGCACCAGGTGAGGGGGCCCATGATCGTTCCGAGGTCATCCCGATGAGGCACGGCAAGGCAGGCTTCAAGCTCGGGCGTGTCACCGCACACCGGTGGGCGATGTTCCGGAACCTCCTCGCCGCGCTCTTCCGTCACGAGCAGATACGGACGACCGAGACCAAGGCGAAGGCGGTCCGCGGCCTCGCCGATCACATGATCACGCTCGCGAAGCGAGAGAACCTGCATGCCCGGCGCCAGGTGGCCGCGATGGTCCCGGACCCGGAAGCGGTCCAGCGACTCTTCAGCACGATCGTGGCCCGCTTCGGCGACCGCCAGGGGGGATACACCCGCATCGTGAAGACGGGCCCCCGACCTGGTGACTCGGCTCCGATGGTCCTGCTCGAACTGGTGGACCGGCCTCAGACGACGAAGGAAAAGGGTTCGGCCACGGGAGCGAAGAAGGAGAGATCCCCCGGCGGCGAGTCCGGAGCCGGCTCTCGCCGGGAGCGGAAGAAGGCCGCCGCCGCCGGCGGTTAGGACCCCCCGCTCGAGGCCCCGGGCCCGCATGGGCCGCCTTCAGCGGCCTGTCTGCTCTGTCACGTGTCGGTGGAGGAACGCCAGGGTCCGGCGCCAGGCGTCCTCCGCGGCGGCCCTGTTGTAGACGTCGCTTCGCTCGTCGTTGAAGAACGCGTGGTCGATACCCGGGTAGATGTGGATCTCCGAGTTCTTCCCGGCCGCCCGGATGGCGCGATCGACCTCTCGCGCCACTGCCGGCGTCACGAAGGCGTCCTTCTCCGCAAACAGGCCGAGAACGGGCCCCGAGAGCTTTGCGTAATCGGGCTTCACGTTGGGGTGGATGCCATAGAAGTCGACCGTGGCGCCGATGGCCGGATTGAGGGTCGCGGCGAACAGGGCGAGCTGCCCCCCCATGCAGAACCCGACCGCGCCGAGCTTCTCGGTGCTCGAGTACGTCGCCAGGAACTCGATGGCTGCTCGCAGGTCTCGCTCCGCCTGCTGGATGTTGAGCGCCATGAAGAGCTTGCCGGCGGCGTCGGGTTCGTCGGCCGTCTTGCCGTGATACAGGTCGGGCGCCAGCGCGGTGAAGCCCTCTTCCGCAAAGCGGTCACAGACGTTCTTGATGTGGCCCACGAGGCCCCACCATTCCTGGAGGACGAGGACCCCCGGGCCTCGTCCGGACGGCGGAGTCGATACGTAGGCCTGGAAGTCGACCATTCGTCCCTTCGTCATCGCTCGCCTCCGTCGGGCCTGCCCGACCTGGTGATCTTGACGGCGACCACGCGTCGCGCATCGGCCTCGAGCACCGTGATCGTGTAGCCTCGCTCCTGGAACTCCTCCCCTGTGCGGGGAATCCGGTGCAGCGAGGCCAGGACCAGCCCCGCGATTGTCTCATACCCGTTCTTTGGAAGGTCCCAGTCCAGCGCCTCGTTGATCTCGTCCACCTCGGTTCGCGCCAGCACGCGGTAGCTTCCGTCCGGCAGCCGCTCCACCGCCGCCGGCGCCCGATCGTGCTCGTCCTGGATCTCGCCGACGATCTGCTCGACCACGTCCTCCAGCGTGACGACTCCGGTGCTGCCGCCGTACTCGTCCACGACGATGGCGAGGTGCGCGCGTCCGCGCTGCATCTCGCGGAGCAGGTCGTCGATCCGCTTGGTCTCCGGCACGTAGAGGGGCGGCCGCAGCAGATCTCCTACCGTGCGTGCCTCGGCTCCCCGGTGAAGCAGGTCCATCGCAGTCACGACTCCGATCAGGTTCGTCAGGTGTTGCCGGAAGATCGGCAGCCGCGAGACGCCGCGATCCTGCATGAGGGCGACCGCCTCGTCGGGCGTGGCCGTCTCTGCCACGGCCGCGACCTCGACCAGAGGGACCATGATTTCCCGGACGGTCGTATCGCCGAGGTCGAAGATCTTGTCGATCATCTCGGCCTCCTGCGTGGTCACGTCGGCCTCGCCGGGCTCGAGCTGGAGGAGGAGCTTCAGCTCCTCCCGCGACACGAACTTCCTGGTGTCCGCCGCACGGTGGCCGAGCGGCCGGAGGACCGCGCTCACGATCAGATTGGCGAGGGCGACCACGGGATAGAGCACCACCGCCGCCCAGGTCAGCGGCCGGTAGAGCCGCAGGATCAAGCCGGTGGCCCACTCGCGCGCGACGGCTTTCGGGATCACCTCGCCGACGACGAGCATCACCGGTGTGAGAACGAGCGTGACGACAAGGGGAGCGGCGTCGCCGAGCGCGGGGATCAGGCCGGACGTGGCGGCGGAGGAGGCGACGATGTGCGCCACCGTGACGCCCAACATGGCCGTCGACAGGAACCGTTCGGGCCGGTGGAAGCTCCCCAGATAGTTGCGTGCCGCGGCGTGCCCCTCCTCGGCGAGGTGCTTCAGCTTGATGCGGTTGGCGGCGATGAATGCCATCTCGGCGGCCGAGAAGAACATCGAGGCGACGAGGCAGCCGGCAGCGATCCAGATCAGGCTCATGCCGAGGTCTCCCCGGGTGCCGGCTTGCGGAGCGTCACGAGCACCTCGACCACGCGAGTGCGCTCCACCTTCTCGACGGTCACCGCGAGCTGCGGGGTCTCGATGCGCTCCGCCTTTCGAGGGACCCGCCCGAAGAGGTCCAGCACCCAGCCTCCGACGGTGTCGTAGGCCTTGTCGGAGATCTTGAGGCCCGTGACCGCGTTCAGCTCGCCGATCGGCAGCTTGCCGGCGACCCGGAAGGTGCTGCTGTCGATGGGATGGATCAGGCGTTCGGGCTCGTCGTACTCGTCCGCGATCTCTCCCACCAGTTCCTCGAGCAGGTCCTCGAGGGAAACCAGACCAGCCGTCCCGCCGTACTCGTCGACCACGATCGCCAGGTGGAGCTTCTTGGCCTGGAACTCCTGGAGGAGCGCGTGGGCCCGCTTGGATTCCGGCACGAAGTATGGCGGGTGCAGGAAGGCGCGCAGGTCGAAATCCGGGCGAAGCCCCCGCAGATACCGGAGCAAGTCCTTCGTGTAGAGGATCCCGATGATCGAGTCGATCGTGCCCTCGTAGACGGGGACCCGGGAGTGGAGCTGTTCGCGCAGAGCCGGTAGGATGGCGTCGGTCGGGGTCTCGACATCGAGGCAGAAGATGTCCGTCCGCGGCACCATCACCTCGCGGACGAGCGTGTCCTCCAGCTCGAACACCTTGTGGATCATGTCCCGCTCTTCGCGCTCGACGACGCCCTCGCGTGCTCCGACATCCACGAGGGTGCGCAGTTCCTCGCCCGTCAGCTCCGGCTCGGCCGAGCGCGTTTGACCCAGGGCTCGCAGGGTCAGCGCCGCCAGCCCCGAGAGGATCAGCCGGACCGGTGTCAGCGCCCGGGATAGCCAGGCCACCGGGCGACTGGCCACGGACGTGAACTGCCCGGGACGCTCCACGGCGATGGTCATCGGCAGCACCTCGCCGAAGACGGTGAGGAGAAAGACCATGCCGCCGATGGTCACTCCGAGGCCCCTGGCGCCGAACAGCTGGTTGGCGATGTCTGCCGCGATCGCCGAGGCCCCGATGTTGACGAACGTGATGCCCACGAGCAGGGTGACCAGCAGGTCGTGCGGGCGCTCGATCAGGGGCGCGAGCTTGGCCGCCTGGCCGCCGGAGTCCGCGATCTGCCTGAGCCGGGCGCGGCCAAGCGAGAAGTACGCCGCCTCGGCGCCGGTCAGGAGGGCCGAGCACGCGACGAGGAAGAGGAGTCCCGCGAACTTGAGGACGAGCGTGCTGGTCACGAGACTCCGGGACCATGGTCGGTCGCCCCGGGCCGGGGAGGCTCCGGCGCGTGTGCCGCCGTATGCCGTGCCCGTCCGAGCGGAGCGAAGTGGTCGAAGCCGGCCGCCACCTGGACCGCCTGCCCGTCCGGAGAGAGAAACTCGACCGACCCTGTCGCCGTGACCTCACCGATGACCGTGAGGGCCACGCGACGTGACGCCGTGCCGAGCGCGGTGGGCGTCAGCGTCACGAGGAGCTCGTAGTCCTCGCCGCCACTGGTGGCCCAGGAAGTGGCGTCCGTCGAGAGCCGCCGCCCAGCGGCGCGGGTCGTCTCGTCGATCGGCAGACGGGCCAGCTCGACGCGTGCCCCGACGCGGCTCTCCTCCACGACGTGGCCGAGATCTGTCGCCAGACCGTCGGAGAGGTCGATCATCGCGGTGACTCCGGGGATCGCGCCGAGCGCCTGTCCCTCCAGCACTCGCGGAACCGGCCGGAGATGCGCGGCCACCAGCTCCCCGCGCTCCCGGGGAGATCGCTCGAGGAGCGCCAGACCGGCCGCGGCGCGCCCCAGGAAGCCGGTGACGGCGATCAGGTCGCCCGGCCTGGCCCCGGACCGGCGCTTGGGGGTGTCGAGGGCCTCGCCGATGAGCGTGACGTTGACGATCCAGCCCGCGGGCGCCGCCGACGTGTCGCCGCCGACGATCGAGACCCCGTGAATCGAGGCGAGCTCCCGCAACCCGGCGCAGAAATCGAGCACGTCGCCGCGGGACACGTCCGCCGGACACGCCAGAGCGACGAGCGCCCAGCGCGGCCGGCCTCCCATGGAGGCGACGTCCGACAGGTTGACGGCAAGGGCCTTCCAGCCGATGTCGGCCGGGGTGGCGTATCGCCGCCGGAAGTGGATCTCCTCCACGAGGAGATCCGTCGTGACCAGGAGCGGGCGCCCGGGAGAGGCATCGAGGATCGCGCAATCGTCGCCGATCCCGAGACGGACACCCGGTCCTGTGTCGAACAGCCGCCGCATCTCACGGATCAGACCCTGCTCGGTGACAGGGTTCCCGGCGGGGGACACGCTCGCCGCGGAGCTGTTGCGGACGGGGCGTCGCGGGTGGCGAGGAATACCCCCAACCGGGGGCATGGGGCTTGGGGGCTCGGCTCCGCCTCGCGGCATCAGGTGAAGTCCAGGAAGTTTCGCAGCAGGGCCTTGCCGTGCTCCGTCAGGATCGACTCGGGGTGGAACTGGACGCCTTCCACGGGCCACCTCCGGTGCCGGAGCCCCATCACCTCCCCGTCTTCCGCGCGCGCGGAGATCTCGATGTCCGGGGGGACCGTGTCGGCGAGCACTGCCAGGGAGTGGTACCGGGTGGCGCTGAATGGCGTCGGGAGCCCGCGAAAAACGCCGCGCCCGTCGTGCTCGATCTGCGAGGTCTTGCCGTGCATCTGCCGCCGCGCGCGGCTCACCGTTGCCCCGAACGCCTGGCCGATCGCCTGGTGGCCGAGGCAGACGCCGAGGATAGGAGTGCGCCCGGCCAGCCGCCGGATGATCTCGAGTGACACGCCAGCGTCGTCGGGGGTTCCCGGCCCGGGCGAGATCACGATCCGTTCCGGGGACATCTCCAGGATCCCGGCGAGGTCGACGGCGTCGTTGCGCACGACCGTCAGCTCGGCTCCGAGCTCGCCCAGGTACTGGACGAGGTTGTAGGTGAACGAATCGTAGTTGTCCACCACGAGTATCACGATCGGCCTCCGGCCGCAGCGATCCGGAGCGCGAGCACGAGCCCGCGAGCCTTCGAGCGGGTCTCGAGCCACTCGAGCTTCGGATCGGAATCGGCGACGATGCCGGCGCCGACCTGGACCGACGCGCGCCGCCCGTGGCACACGACGGTCCGGATGGTGATGCACGAGTCCAGATTTCCCGAGTACGAGACGTATCCCACCGCGCCGGCGTACGGGCCCCGCCGGGTCGGCTCGAGCTCGTCGATGATCTCCATGGCGCGGATCTTCGGAGCGCCGGCGACGGTGCCAGCCGGGAAGCATGCGGCCAGGACATCGAGCGCGTCCGCGCCCTGCTCGAGACGCCCGACCACGTGGCTGACGAGATGCATCACATGGGAGTATCGCTCCACCGTCATGAACTCCGTCACGCTCACGGAGCCGAGCTCCGACACCCGGCCCACGTCGTTCCGCCCGAGATCGACCAGCATGACGTGTTCCGCACGCTCCTTCGGGTCGCTCCGGAGGTCGGCCTCGAGGCGGGCATCCTCCTCGTCGGTGCGCCCGCGAGGCCTGGTGCCGGCGATCGGCCGCTCCTCGACCCGCCCGTCCTCGACCCGGACCAGCACTTCTGGCGACGAACCGACGATGCTCGTCTTCCCGAGCCTGAGGTAGAAGAGGTACGGTGACGGATTGACCGTTCGCAGGGCCCGATAGAGGGTGAAGGGGTCACTGTCCAGCCGGCAGTCCAGGCGTCTGGAGAGCACGATCTGGTAGGCGTCTCCCGCCGCGATGTACTCCTTGGCCCGACGCACCGCCCCCGTGAACGCGCTCTCGTCCATCGTGGACGTGAAGCCGTCCTCGTCGAGCGCCAGCAGCGGGTCGGACGCCGGCAGCGTGAGCGGAGCCGGGACCCGCGCCTTGCGTCGGAGCTTCGCCAGCGTCATGCCGATCTTCACCGCCGCGGCGTCGTAGGCGCGGTCGAGCGATGCGGGCTCCGTCCCCTCGATGTGGCAGTTGGCGATCACGAGCAACCTGTGTCGGAGATTGTCGAAGACCAGCAGGTTGTCGGTCAGGAGAAAGACCGCGTCGGGAAGGCCGAGGTCGTCGCGCGTGGTTTGCGGCAGGCGCTCGAAGTGCCGGACGACATCGTACGCGAGATACCCGACGGCGCCCCCCTGGAAGCGTGGCAGCCCCTTCACGGCCACGGGCTGGAACCGGGCCAGCAGGCCGCGGAGCGCGGTGACGGGGTTGCCGGGCGGCAGCCGTTCGATCTTCCCGCCCGCGTGCCGAAGCGAGAGCGAGCCGTCCTTCGCCGTCAGGACCATGAAGGGGTCGCCGCCGAGGAAGGAGTATCGTGCCCACTTCTCGCCGCCCTCCACCGACTCCAGGAGGAACGCGTACGGGCCCGGACGCAGCCTCAGGAAGGCGGACAGCGGGGTATCGAGGTCCGCGGCGAGCTCGGCGTACACGGGGACCAGGTTTCCCCGTCCCGCCAGAAGACGGAACTCCTCCCGTGACGGGGAGAGCGGGGGGATCTGCACTGCCGCTGACTTGATCGCGACCCCGGCCGGAATTCGGCTAGGCGAGAGCGTCCAGCCTCTTCTTGAGCTGGGCCTTCGGCACGGCGCCGATCACCTGATCGACGACCTTCCCCTCTTTCAGGAACAAGACGGTTGGGATCGAGCGGATACCATAGCGGGCGGCCAGCCCGGGATTATCATCCACGTTGACCTTCGCCAGCCCGACACTGCCGCCGGAGCCCCGCGCGAGCTCGTCGAGCACCGGTGCGATCGCTCGACACGGCGCACACCACTCGGCCCAGAAGTCCACCATCAGCAGCTCGGGATGCGTCGCGATCTCGGTGTCGAACGTAGCCTCGGTCAGGTGTAGCACGTCGTCGGACATGAGCTTCCTCCCGCGAAAACGCTAACATACCGGCCGCGGGAGCGCAATCCCCGTCGCGTTTGCTGCCACGATGACACCGGCGGTGTGCTAGTGTCGATGTCGCCAGCCTGGGCGGGGAGGAGCCGGATGGAAGCACCGAAGATCCTGGTCGTTGACGACGAAGAGACGATCCAGATGCTCTTGAAGGAGGCCCTGACGACCTGGGGGTATCAGGCCGCGACCGCGGGGAGCGGGCAGAAGGCGCTCGAGGTCATGAACGGCCAGCTCTTCGACGCCGCGCTCGTCGACATCCGGATGCCGGACATGGACGGCCTGACGCTCCTCCGAGAGGTGAAGCGCAAGGATGAGTCGATCAAGGTCGTCGTCATGACCGGATACCCGACGGTGTCCACGGCTGTCGAGGCGCTGAACGAGGGGGCATCCGGTTACCTCCTGAAGCCGCTGATCCTCGACGAGCTCCGCCACCTGATGACCGGGCTCATGGAGCGGCGGTTCCTCCGCCGCGAGGTCAACGCGCTCCGCAGCCGGCTCGGGGAGCAACTCGCGGTCAACGAGCTGATCGGCAGCTCTCCGGCGATGCAACGGGTGAACGACATCATCGGCAAGGTCGCCGTGACGGATTCGCCCGTGCTCATCGAGGGGGAGAGCGGCACCGGGAAGGAGCTCGTCGCCGCGGCGATCCATCGGCAGTCGGGGCGGGCCAAGGGTCCCTTGATCCCGGTGAACTGCGGGGCCATTCCCGCCGATCTGCTCGAGTCCGAGTTCTTCGGGCACGTGCGCGGGGCGTTCTCGGGCGCCGTCACCGACGCGCTGGGACTCTTCCGCTCCGCGCACGGCGGCACGATCTTCCTGGACGAGGTTGCCGAGCTGCCGCCGCCGCTCCAGGTCAAGCTCCTGCGCGTGCTGCAGGAGCGGGAGGTCCGTCCGGTCGGGTCCACCAAGGTTCACGCCGTGAGCGTCCGGGTCATCGCCGCGACCAACCGGAATATCGAGGACGCGATCAAGGACGGCCGCCTCCGGCAGGACCTGTTCTATCGGCTGGACGTCGTCCGGATTCACGTGCCGCCGCTCAGGGAGCGCAAGGACGATCTCCCGGCACTGATCGCGCACTTTCTCCGCCGGTTCAATGAGCAGTTCCGGCGCCGCCGCGGCGATCGGGACGTGACGGGCATCGCGCCCGAGGCGCTCGCCGCCCTGAACGCGTACGACTTCCCGGGCAACGTGAGGGAACTGGAGAACCTGATCGAGCGCGCCTACGCGATGGGCGCCCGTGATCAGATCTCGCTGACCGATCTGCCGAGCCTGACGTTGTCGGCTCGCCCGTCCCCGGTGTCGAAGGGGACGCTGCCGACGCTGGCGGTGGCCGAGAAGGAGCTGATCCTACGCGCCCTGGCGCTGTACAAGAACGACAAGGAGCAGTCGGCGCGCGCCCTCGGCCTGTCGCGCCGGACCATCTATCGCCGGCTCAAGGAGTACGGGCTCCTGTAGCAGTCCGCTCCAGGCGGCCCGATTCATCCCGTCGTCGCTTGGCGGCGGGCTCGCGCGCAGCTCGCCGGCGTTGCTCGGCTCGGATGCCTGCGTCGGCCCGCTTCCACCTCCACGTCACGGCGTCACTCCACCGGTGAAAGCGTGAGCGTGCCGCGCTCCGTTCGCATCCGGTAGGCCTTGCGGCCCGGGAGCAGCGCCCGCAGGCGGCCGTTGTCGGGTCCGAGGTCGTTGACGAACAGCACGCGGTCCGAGAGATCCGGGGAGTTGTTCCGGTGCCGATACACCCACGCGCCCGGCATTGCCTCGAGCGACGGCAGATTCTGCACGAAGACGATCCCGTGATCGATGCGCGCCTGCTCGACCAGGGTGTACGGGGCTCGCGCGATGCTCGACATGAGGCGCAGCGATGGGGCGTAGACGGGCCAGAAGAAGAGGAAGGCGACGGCCGTGAGCGCCAGGGGCGCGGAAAGAGCGGCCCCGATCCCCGAGGGGCCGAGCGTCCGACGCGCGCGGGTTGCGAGCTGCTCGAGGCCGCTCGCCGAGAGCAGGAGCAGCGGGACCGCGAGTTCACCGTAGTGGACGGGTCCGACCACGTTGATGCTCGGGATGCGCAAGGCGGCGTAGGCCACGAGCACCGTCAGCGATCCGGCGCCGAGCGCCCACGCGGCCGGGGTGCGGGCCGCGAACGGGACGAGGGCGAGCGAGACAGGCCAGCCGAGCAACCAGAAGTTCAGCCGGGCCAGGGAGTAGAAGAGCTCGTAGAGCTGCGCCAGGGGCGCTGGTGCCGTGAGGGACCCCAGGGTGAAGGTGAAGTTGTAGGTCTGCGCGAAGACCTGGTAGCCGGTCCGGAACGGGTGTCCGGTGACCGCCGCGTTGTAACCGGCAAAGAGGCCTGCGGCGATCGCGATGGCGAGGACGAACAGCCCTGCCCCCACGCGCGCCAGCCGATCGCGTCGGGCCGCGCGCGCGAGGAGAACGATCCAGGGAATCGAGAAGGCGGCGGCCGAGAGCGGGCGCGTGAGTCCGGCGAGGCCGAGGGCGACCCCGCTGGCGAGCCACCACGCCGTCGCCGACGGCGCTTCGAGGATGCGGACGGCCGCATAGACGAAGCCAGCGAGGGCGAGGGCCGCCGTCGCGTGAGCGAGCATCGTCGCGGAGACCAGCAGGAAGAAGGGCGAGACCGTGAGCAGCCCCAGTACCAGCAGGGCCGCGCGCCGGCCGAACACGCGGCCGGCGATGCCCCAGGCCAGCAGCACCGTCAGCACGGCTTCGACGGTCGTGACCCAGCGCACTGCTCCGAGCCACTGGCCGACGGTCAGGACGAGCGGGTGTCCCGGTGCATAGATCCCGTACCAGCGCCCGTCGTTCACCACGAACTGGTTCTCGAAGAACGCGCGGATCGCGGCGGGCGGTGAGGGGACCGACAGGTGGCCCCCGGCCCACATGCGCGCCATGAAGTCGTAGACGTTCTCGTCGTCCGTGATCGCCGTATCCCGGAGGAGCCCGTAGCGGCCCAGCACGACGAGGCCCCCGATCAGGAGTGTCGCGAGCCCCGCGGCCAGCGAGGCGCCGCGGGGCGAGACCTCGGAGAGCCTGTCGAAATCGCCGCCCAGCCGGGGGCCGACCCACGCGGCGAGCGCGCCTGTCAGCAGGGCGGCGCAGGGAAGGCCGAGGAGAAGGAAGTTCAGGAGGAACGCCGTTTCGGGCGGGGCCCATCCGTGGCGGCCATAGACGACGAGGTAGTGGCCGGCAGCCTCGCCGGCGGTCCAGAACACCACGACACAGAGCCCGGCACCGAGCAGGACCGCATGGAGACGATACGAGGTGGGAACCCGGCGGCCAGGGAGACGCTCGTCCCGCATGGCGATCAGCTCCCGTGACGCGCGAAGCAGGTGCCGGCTGCCCGGTGAGGGCTGCGCCGGTCCCGGAGGGCCGCCACCAGCCTGCTGGCGGACATCAGATCTCCCCGAGATAGGCGCGGCGCACGTCCTGGTCCCGCGCGAGGTCCGCGGCGACTCCCGACAGGACCACCGCGCCGGTCTCGAGCACATACGCCCGGTGCGCGATGTCGAGCGCGAGCGCCGCGTTCTGCTCGACGAGGAGGATGGTGGTGCCCTGCTGGTTGATCGTCAGAATGGTGTCGAAGATCTGCTCCACGAGCACCGGAGCCAGCCCCATGGAGGGCTCGTCGAGCAGCAGCAGCCGGGGAGCGGCCATGAGGGCCCGGCCGATCGCGAGCATCTGCTGCTCGCCTCCCGAGAGCGTCCCCGCGACCTGCGCGCTCCGCTCTCGGAGCCGGGGGAAGAGCGAGAACACGCGTTCGAGGTCGCCGGCAACACCCCTGTCCGACCGCGTGTAAGCGCCCATGGACAGGTTCTCCCGTACGGTCAGGCGGTTGAACACCCGGCGGCCTTCGGGAACGTGCGCGATGCCCCTGCGCACGATCAGATGGGCGGGCAGGTCCCGGATGGATTCACCCTCCAGCGTGACCTCGCCTGCGCGTGGAGCGATGAGGCCGGACACCGTCTTCAGCGTGGTCGTCTTCCCGGCGCCGTTGTTGCCGAGGAGCGCGACGATCTCGCCGCGCCCCACGGCGAGCGACACGCCTTTCAGTGCCGGGATCTCTCCGTAATGGACGTGGAGATCCCGGACCTCAAGCATGCGCGCGCCGCCCGAGGTAGGCCTCGATCACGCGGGGATCACGCCTCACCTCGCCCGGTGGACCCTCGGCGATCTTCTCGCCGTGGTCGAGGACGGTCACGCGGTCCGAGACCTCCATCACGACCCTCATGTTGTGCTCGATCAGGAGGACGGTCAGGTCGAACTCCGAGATCAGCCTCCGAAGCAACCGCATGAGGGCACCGGCTTCAGCCGGGGTCATTCCGGCCGTCGGCTCGTCGAGCAGCAGGAGCGCGGGCGCCGCCGCCAGGGCCCGCGCGATCTCGAGTCGGCGTTGATCCCCGTACGGCAGGTGCCGGGCCACCTCGTTCGCCTGCACGTGGAGGCCGACAACGGCCAGCAACTCCTCCGCACGCCGCCAGGAGTTCTCCTCTCCTCTACGGTAGCGCGAGCTGCGGGCGAGCGCATCCCACAGGCCGGCCCGGATGCGCGCGTGCATCCCGACCAGCACGTTCTCGATGGCCGTCATGTTGGCGAAGATCCGGATGTTCTGGAACGTCCGGCTGATGCCGGATGCGGCGATCTGATCGGGCCGAAGTCCGACGAGCGATCGACCCTTGAAGGTCACCGTGCCCGACTCCGGCACGTAGAGGCCGGTGAAGACGTTGAACAACGTCGTCTTGCCGGCACCGTTGGGTCCGATGATCGACGCGATCCGGTTCGGCTCGAGCGTGAGATCGACCGTGTTGACGGCAGTGAGGCCGCCGAACATCTTGGTCACCGCGCTGGCTTCGAACAGGGGGGCGGCCGCAGCGCCCGGCGTCATCGACGGGCGACGCGAACCGGGTGGCGTCCGTCGCGCTGGGCAGTGCTGCCAGTGCCATCACCAGCGACGCCCCGCTGGCGCGGGGCTTGCGATAGGGAGTGCTCGCCTGCGGCTCGCATTCTCATCGCGACGCCCCGCGGGGACGGGGTGTGCGGGATCGGCGGTGGGAGGATTCCTACGGGCCGGTCTGCAGTCGGGGCGTGGGAGGTGCCGAGTTCGGCCTCATCACCGGCGACGCCCCGCTGGCGCGGGGTGTGCGAGAGGGAGTGCTCGCCTGCGGCTCGCATTCTCATTGGTTGGCGAGCTCGCGGCGCCGCCGGCGGGTGGGGAGGATGCCCTCGGGCCGGAAGATCATCATCAGCACGAGAATCAGGCCGAAGACCATCCGCTCGTACTTCGCCGGCTCGAGCTGGGTCGGCAGGTTCGCCAGGTTGTAGCCCAGCACCACGGTGCCGGCGTTCCGCAGCTCGTTGAGCCAGAGCGAAAGGCCCTTGAGCACCTGGAGGTTGAGCACGGTGACCACGGTCGCGCCGAGCACGGCCCCGGGAATCGACCCCATGCCGCCCAGGATCACCATGGCCAGGACGCCGATCGACTCGAGGAACGTGAACGATTCCGGGTTGATGAAGACCTGCTTGGCCGCGAACAGTACGCCGATCACGCCGGCGAAGGAAGCGCCGCACGCGAAGGCGAGCAGCTTGGTCCGCACGAGCGGCACCCCCATGGCCTGGGCGGCCGTCTCGTCCTCGCGGATCGCTTCCCAGGCCCGCCCGATGTGAGAGTTCTCGAGGCGGCGATTCACGGTGATGACGAGGGCGACGATGAGCAGGACGAGGAAATAGAAGTACAGGGAGTACAGGACGCTCCTCGGCACGCCGGGAAGCAGCGCCGGATCGAGCGGCAGGGGGGGGCGCTGGATCGGGGTGATGCCCTTCGGTCCGTTCGTGAGGTTGATCGGCTTGTCGAGGTTGTTGGCGAGTACGCGGATGACCTCGCCGAAGCCGAGCGTCACGATCGCGAGGTAGTCACCCCGGAGCCGGAGGACCGGAAGACCGAGGAGGACGCCCATGAGGGCGGCCAGGGCGAGGCCGCCGAGCAGGAAGAGGAAGAACCATCCGGGAGCGAGCGGGAACCCCGTGCCGCCGAAGATCAGGTTCGCCTGCGGGGAGCCGACTATGGCCCACAGGTACGCGCCGACGGCGAAGAACGCGACGTAGCCCAGGTCGAGCAGGCCTGCGAGTCCCACGACGATGTTGAGGCCGAGGGCCAGCGCGGCGAAGATGCCGACCTGCGTGGCGACTTCGAGGTAGTACCCGTTGATCATGCCGATCGCCGGCATCATCCCGCCCAGGGCGAGCACGCCGAGCACGATCTTGAGCCGCCGGTCCGTCCGGGAGAGGTAGAGCGCCAGGATCGACCCCTGGAAGAACAGGAAGGCCAGGATCGAGCGCGGAAAGACGAGCACCGCGTATCCCGACGCGGCGAGGAGGACCAGGACGCCGGCGGCCGGCATCACGCGCGGTCCCGCACCACTTCCCCCAGCAGTCCCTTGGGACGGAAGATCAGGATCAGGATCAGAACGGAGAAGGCGAAGATGTCCTTGTATTCGGCCCCGAAGGCGCCTCCGGTCAGGAGGGACAGGTACGACGCGGCAAACGCCTCGAGGAGTCCGAGCACCAGGCCGCCCATCATGGCGCCGGGGATGTTCCCGATGCCGCCGAGCACGGCGGCCGTGAAGGCCTTCAGGCCGGGGATGAACCCGGTGTAGGGATTGATCAACCCGTACTGTACGCCGAAGAGGACGCCAGCCGCCCCCCCCATCGCTCCGCCGATCAGGAACGTCAGAGAGATCATCCGATTCACGTTGATGCCCATGAGACTGGCCGTGGCCTGGTCTTCCGCGACTGCCCGGATCGCCGTGCCGAGCCGCGTGCGGTTCACCAGCAGGTGCAGCCCCCCCAGCATGAGGAGCGAGGCGGCGATGACGACGAGCGACTTGACGGGCACGTCGAGCGTCGCCGTGATCTGGAAGCGCCGGTTGAGGGAGTCCATGCCCGGATAGACGAGGTTGAACGCATTGCGCCAGGTGCTCGCGCAGAGTCGCACCAGGTCCTGGAGAAAGAACGAGACGCCGATCGCCGAGATCAACGGGATGAGGCGGGGCGCGCCGCGGAGCGGACGATACGCGAGCCGCTCGACGGCCACGGCCAGCAGGCCGCTCACGAGCATGCCGGCGGCGAGGATGAACAGCAGGACGAGGAACGGCGAGAACCTCGCGAGCAGACCGGCCGCCTGCAGGTCGAGGAGGATCTCGACGCCGACAAACGCGCCGACGACGAAGATCTCGGAGTGCGCGAAGTTGATGAACTCGAGCACGCCGTACACCATCGTGTATCCGAGCGCGATGAGCGCGTACATGAAACCCAGGATGAGACCGTCGAGCAGGACCTGCGGGAAGATCCCCAGGAGGAGGTTCACGTCCATGCGTGCGAACCGGTGGGGGAGGAACGAGCGTTCCTCCCCCGGGGCGGGTTACATCTTGGCCGACGGAGCCGCGATCGTGAGCCGCTTCACTTCCTTGTTCAGGCCCCATTTCTCCGGGTCTTCCGAGACGACCTGGAGGACGAAGTAGAGGGCCGTCTTGGGGTCGCCCTTCTGATCGAACTCGATCGAGCCGGTGATCCCGGTATGCTTCACCGTTCGCAGGGCCGTCGAGACGTCCAGGCGGCTGGCCAGCTTGCCGCCCTTCGCGGCCGCCTCGATCCCCTTGAGGGCGATCGTGGTCGCGTCGTACGCCTGGGCGGCGAACGGTTCGGGGTTCTTCCCGAACTTCTTCTTGTACTCCTCGGCGAACTGCTTGGCCTGGGGATAGACCGACACCGGGCCCGCCACCGACGTGTAGTACATGCCCACCACCGCCTTCCCGGCGATCTTGGTGAGGTCGGACGAGTCCATGCCGTCCGGGCCCATGAACTGGGACTTCACGCCCTTCTCGCGCGCTTGCTTGAAGAACGGGCCCGCCTGCTCGTAGATCCCGCCGAAGTAGATCAGGTCGGGGTTCCTGGCCTTGATCGGCGTGATGATGGGGTCGAAGTTCGATTTCTCCTCGGTGCCCTCGAACCCCAGGATCTTGATGCCCTTCTTCTCGGCGTCGGCCTTGAAGAACTCCGCGACGCCCTGCCCGTAGGTGGTCTTGTCGTGCATCACGTACACGGTCTTGACGCCGAGGCTCTTCACGAACTCACCGCCGACCACGCCCTGGACGTCGTCGCGGCCGCACACGCGAAAGACGTTCGGGTAGCCGCGGTCGGTCACGGTCGGGTTCGTGTTCGCGGGCGAGATCATGGCCAGCGACGCGTCCTTGTAGACCTCGGAGGCGGGGATGGCCACGCCGGAGTTGAGGTGACCGATCACGACGAGAATGTCCTTGTCGGCGAGGATGTTCTTCGCATTGGCGACGCCGACATCGGGCTTGGCCTGGTCGTCGAACGGCACCAGCTCGATCTTGAACCCCATCTTCTCCAGCGATCCCTTGAACTTCTCGATCGCCAGTTGCGCGCCGAGCTTGAGCCCTTCGCCGAGCGCGGCCTGGCCGCCCGAGAGGGGGCTCTGCGTCGCGATCTTGATCGTCCCTTTCCCCTGGGCATCGACGCGGGAGCCGGCGGGCAGAACCAGCGCCACCAGCGTCAGGAGCGCGACGAGTACGACGGAAGCGATGCGGCGCGTACGACGGGTCATCATCGGTACCCCCTGGCAGAGTCGAATTGGTGTGTGTCGAACCGGAGCCATTATAGCGGTCGCGCGGGGCCCGTCAAGACGCACGGGAAGCGCGGATGGCCTCGATCAATCGCCGACTTGCGTCTTGGGGGTCGGCCGCGGCGCAGACAGCCGAGATGACCGCGGCACCGTCGGCACCGGCGCGAATCACCATCTCGACGTTGTCCGGGGTGATCCCCCCGATCGCGATCAGCGGGACCCGAATCTCGGGGCGGAGGGCTCGCACCAGCTCGAGGCCTACCAGCTCGAAACCCGCCTTCGTCGCGGTCGGGAAGATCGAGCCCACGGCGATGTAGTCGGCCCCGGCTGCCTGTGCCGCCCGGCCCTGCTCCGCCGAGTGGGTGGACACACCGAGGATCATGCCCGGCGCGAGCAACGGCCGCGCCGCGCTGGGCGGGAGATCTTCCTGGCCGAGGTGGACGCCGTCGGCCGCGACGACGAGGGCGAGGTCGATCCGGTCGTTGACGATGAACGTGACACCAGCCGCGCGGCACCGGGCCCGCAGCTGCCTGGCCAGCGGCAACAGCCGCCCCGCCGGCCACGCCTTCTCGCGGAGTTGCACCAGCCGGCATCCGCCGGCGATCGCGTCCTGGAGAATCCGGTCCAGGTCCCGACCGCCGGCGGCCGTGCGGTCGAGAATCACGTAGAGGTCGGGGAAGTCGAGCGGCGCAGTCCGGCTCACGCGGGCTCTCCGGGGCTGGCCGGCCGCTCCCCAGGACC
>CAZWXA010000006.1:18745-20132 GCA_964637755.1 uncultured bacterium
TGCCTCTGGACCTCTTGGAGCGGCCTGCGGGTTTCTTCGGCATTCTGCTACAGGGTGTGTTCGGGGTCGGGCAGCCGGAAGTCGCCACGCCGGAACGACGGGTCCTCCAGGAGCTTGAGGTGAAACGGGATCGTCGTCTTGACGCCCTCGATCACCGTTTCCAGCAGCGCCCGACGCATGCGATCGAGGGTCTCGGCCCGATCGTTCCCGCGCACGACGATCTTCGCGATCAGGGAATCGTAGAACGGCGGCACGACGTACGGCGCCGCGAGGTGACTGTCGACGCGGACGCCGAACCCCCCGGGCGGGACCCACGCGGTGACCCGCCCGGGAGCGGGCGCGAAGGTCTCGGGGTCCTCCGCGTTGACCCGGCACTCGATCGCGTGTCCGACGATCTGCACCGCAGCCTGCGCGTAGCCCAGCGACTGCCCGGCTGCGATGCGGATCTGCTCGCGGACGATGTCGATCCCCGTGACCATCTCCGTGACAGGGTGCTCTACCTGGATGCGGGTGTTCATCTCGAGGAAGTAGAAGTTCCCCGTGTGGTCGACCAGGAATTCCACGGTGCCTGCCGATTCGTAGCCGACCGCGCTGGCGACGGCGAGCGCGGCGCGGGCGAGGCTGCTCCGGGTCTCCGCGCCAAGCGCCGGAGCCGGCGATTCCTCGAGCAGCTTCTGATGGCGCCGCTGCACCGAGCAGTCCCGGTCACCGAGGTGGAGCCGTGTGCCGGTCCGATCGCCGAGCACCTGGACCTCCACGTGGCGCGCGCCGGGGATGAACTTCTCGCAGTAGATCTCCGACGAGCCGAAGGCGGCGCCAGCTTCCGTCTGGCAGTTCTGGAACGCCGCGGCGAGAGCACCGGGGTCGCGGACGGTCCGCATGCCGCGCCCGCCCCCTCCCGCCGACGCCTTCAGGATGATCGGATACCCCACCTCGCCGGCGACCGCGCGCGCCTCTTCGACGTCTTTCAGCGGACCGTCGCTTCCCGGGACGATCGGCGCGCCGGCGTTCTTGGCGGTGAGGCGGGCCTGAACCTTGTCCCCCATCAGCCGGATCGCGGCGGACGACGGGCCAATGAAGGTGATGCCGCACGCCTCACAGATGTCGGCGAATGCAGGGCTCTCGGCCAGGAATCCGTAACCGGGATGGATGGCCTCGCTGTCGGTGACCTCGGCAGCGGAGATGATCGCCGGCATGTTCAGGTAGCTTCGCCGCGCGTCCGCGGGGCCGATGCAGATCGACTCGTCAGCCAGGCGTACCGGCAACGAGTGCGCGTCCGGGACGGAATGCGCGACGACCGTCCGGATGCCGAGCTCGCGGCAGGTGCGAATGATCCGGAGCGCGATCTCCCCGCGGTTGGCGATGAGGATCTTGTGGAAGAACATTA
>CAZWXA010000006.1:20232-27690 GCA_964637755.1 uncultured bacterium
CGCCCGCACCTCGTCCGATCGGGTGCGGGCGTCGGTGCCGCACGCCGCCGCGGACGCTTCGCCATCCCCCAACTGTCACGCCTCGCGCGATCGGCGGGACGCGCCGGTGCCGGGGCGAGGTGACGCGCCCGATCAAGACAGGGATGGCGGCGAGGCATCATGTCGGCCCGGGCTCGGACAGTGGGCCCTGGGTGGCCCGGCGCTCCCCCTCTGGGGCTCCGAGCAGAAGGCGCCACTGGGCCTCCAGGTCCTGGAGCCGGTGGCCGTAGACGGGCTCCACAGCCGCCGCGACCGTCTGCCCTCGGCCGAGTCGCACGAGGATGTCCGCCAGACCCGGCACCCCACCGCGGTCGAGGAGATCTCGCACGAGCCAGAGTGCGGCGCGATAGCCAGTGCGCGCGCTGGCGATGTCGCCGTCCGTGAGGAGGGCTTCGACGGCCGCGAGGGTGAGCCCACCTGGCAGGTCGAGAATCTCCTCCCCTGCGAGGCCCTCGAAGTGCTGGGCGAGACCCTCCTGGAGCCAGCGGGGCGCACGACCGTTGGAGAGGGAGTGGACGAGGGCGTGCGTGTACTCGTGGGCCAGCAGTCGATCGAGCGCCTCGCCACCGGTGAGGGCGTCTGCTGGCAGCCGTATCTTCCCGTCGAAGAGGCCGTTGACCCAGTGACGAGCTGCCGTGACCTCCTGGAAGTGCTCCCGGGGATAGAGGACCACGAGGATCTTCCCCTCCGGGTGATGCCCGAGCTGCGTGCCGATGTCCGCGTACAGTCGCTCGAGCTGGCGGAGCACCGAGTGCCGAGCGTCGGCGTCCCGAGGGCCCCTGTCCTTCACGATGAAGTGGACCGACTCCTCCCGGGTGAAGTCGGCCTCGACGGCGCGCTCGCGCTCGAGCTTGTGCAGGAGGCGCGACGCTTCGGCGCGGTCGGGGCGCTTGGCGAGGAGCCGCCTCAGGAGCACGACGGCGCGAGCGGCATCGTCGCGCTGATCGTAGAGCCGGGCCAGCAGGAGTGCCGCGTCCGCGTCGAGCCCGGCGCGCAGGGCTTCTTCCAGGGGCTCGAAGGCGAGGTCGCTCCTGCCCGCCTCGATGGCCGCGGCGCCGAGGCCCTTCAACAGGTCCAGGTCGCCAGGCACCCGCTCGAGACCCTGCCGGAAGTGCTCCATCGCCTCGGCGCCCCGACCGGCCACGAGCGTCTCCCACCCCCACTCCTGGAAGCACCGGGCGACGTTTCCGCGCAGGGCCGGGCTGTCCGGCTGGCGCTCGGCCGCTTCCACGAAACGCCGGCAGGCGCGGGGAAACTCGCGCGCCGCGAAGAGGCTGACGGCCTCGGTCGTGAGCCGTGCGATCTCGGGCTCCCCGACGTTTCGAGCTGGCAGCAGGGGCAAAGAGGCGAGCGACGCGTCGTGCGATCCGGCGCGCCACCACCATCCAGCGGCCAGGATCAGGGCCAGCGCTGCGGCGAGCCCGATCTCCACGGTCGTCGGGTGGCGCATGCCCGGCGGGGTCAGCGGAGCGGCTCGACGAGAAAGAGCGGCTGGCCGTACTCCACCGCCGTGCCGTTGTCAACCAGGATCTTGACGACGCGGGCGGCCAGCCGGGCCTCGATCTCGTTCATCAGCTTCATGGCCTCGATGACACAGAGAATCTGTCCTTCCTTGACGACCTCGCCGTCCCGGACGAAGGGATCGGCGCCTGGCGACGGTGCGCGGTAGAAGGTGCCGACCATCGGGGACTCGATCGTCACCTGGGTCGTGGTTTCTGCAGGAGTGGCCGTGGCCGGAGGCGCGGCAGCGGCCGGCGTCACCCTGGCCGCCGCCGCGGGGAAGGGGTACCGCTCGAGCCGGACCCGCATGGTGCCCCACCGCGCGGAGATGGCCGAGAGGCCGTACTCGTCGAGCAACGCCGCCAGCTCGCGCACGCGGTCGAGCGGGTTGTCGACGCTGGCGGGTCTCGACGGTCTGGCCACCTCAGCCGGCCACGGCCACGCGGGACAGGTACTCTCCCGTTCGCGTGTCGACCTTCACGACGTCTCCCTCGTTCAGGAACAGGGGCACCTGGACGACGGCGCCGGTCTCCAGCGTCGCCGTCTTGGTGCCGCCCTGGGCCGTGTCGCCGCGGACACCGGGATCGGTCTGCGCGATCCGAAGCTCGACGAAGTTGGGCACCTCGACGGTGACCGGGCTCCCGTCGATGTAGAGCGCGTCGACCGCGGTGTTCTCCTGGAGGAACTCGCGGGCGCCGCCCACCTCGTCCTCGGACAGGGAGACCTGGTCGTAGGTCTCGAGGTCCATGAAGTGGTAGCGATCGTCCTTGTACAGGTACTGCATGTGTTTCTCCTCGAAGTCGACCAGGTCCATCTTCTCGCCCGACCGGAACGTGTTGTCGATGACCTTGCCCAGCTTCAGGTGCTTGAGCTTCGTGCGCACGAAGGCGCCGCCCTTGCCGGGTTTGACGTGCTGGAAGTCGACGATCACGTACGGCTGCCCGTCGAAGACGATCTTCAAGCCCTTCTTGAATTCCGCCGTGGAGACTTGCATTCGTTCCTCACCCTCGCTTCCGGCTCCATTTCGCTCGCAGCGCCTGCTCGAGGCCGTCGCGCGCGCGCTGATCCGCCGGGTCCTTTCTCAGCAGCCGTGTGAACACGTCCACGGCTTCGTCCGCCAGTCCCTGCTCGAGACAGGTCGCTCCGAACGTCGCCGTGGCGAACATGTCGTCCCGGAGGACGCGCGCGAGCGGGCCCTGTCCCGAGCCGGGAGTCGCGCTCAGCATCCTCAGCGTGGTCTTCGACTCGCGGTCGCCCGGGTCGAGCCGGACCACGTCGTCGAGGTGGCGGACCGCGGCGTCGACGTCACCGAGCCGCCGCTTCACCTCGGCCAGCAGACGGTGGCACTCCACGTCTCCCGGGCTGTCGGCGAGGATCGCGGTCAGCTCCGCCAGAGCCGCGTGGGGGTCGCCGCCCGCGAGATGCGCCTTCGCCAGGATCAACCGCGCAGTTGTATAGTGCGGGAGACGCTTCAACCCCTCCCGGCAGAGGGTCACCGCCTCCGAGGTGCGCCCGGCCTTCCGGTACAGGTCGGCGAGAGTCGCGAAGCCGAGCGACGCGGGATCTCGAGCCAGCCGCTCCTCGTACCGTCGGATCGAGACGCGTAGAGCGGGATCATCGTACGGGGCCCCGTTCTCGCTTGTCAATTCGCTCACGAGCCCCGCCTCAGGGCGTGACGCCTGCCGAGGTCAGCTCGGCGAGCACTGCCCGGACCTCCTCCGGCCTCACGTCGAAGATCAGGCGGAACTCACCGATCCGTGGGACGAGCACGAAGGGGACCTTGCCGTCTCGCGCCTTCTTGTCCCGCCCGATGGCCGCCAGGAGCGCGTCGTGATCGATCTCCCCGAAGCGCACGGGCAACCCGAGCCTCTCCAGCAGGCGCTCCTGGCGCACGACCGTGTCGATCTGGGCGTGGCCGAGCCGGTGTGCCAGCCGCGCGGCGGCCGCGATCCCGATCGACACCGCCTCCCCGTGCGCGAAGCGGCCATACTCGGTGACGGCCTCGAGCGCGTGACCGATCGTGTGCCCGTAATTGAGCCCGGCGCGAAGTTCCGCCTCCTGCTCGTCGCGTTCGACGATCGACGCCTTGATCCGGCACGACCCGCGGATGATGCGCTCGAGCGTCGGGAGATCGCGGGCGAGCAGGCCCGCCGCGTGGCGCTCGACGTCCAGGAAGTAGGCCTCGTCGGCCACCATGCCGTGCTTCGCCACCTCCGCCAGCCCTGAGCGGAACTCGCGCTCGGACAGCGTGACGACGACCCCGGGGTCGACGAGGACGAGGCGTGGCTGGTGGAACGCGCCGATCAGGTTCTTCGCCCGCGGGTGGTCGATCGCGGTCTTGCCGCCGATCGACGCGTCGACCTGGGCGAGCAGGGTCGTGGGGA
Organism: uncultured bacterium; assembly: GCA_964637755.1. GTDB lineage: Bacteria > Methylomirabilota > Methylomirabilia > Rokubacteriales > CSP1-6 > AR9. Next base: position 24,156 of record CAZWXA010000006.1, read on the forward strand.
GCTGCGCGAAGCTGATCCCTCGCATGTACGTCGCGGCGACGAACCCCGCCAGATCGCCGACGGCACCGCCGCCGAGCGCCAGGACCGTGGATGTCCGATCGAGGCCGGCCGCGAGCAGGTCGTCCCAGCACCGTTCCGCGACGGCGAGGGACTTCGCGGATTCGCCCTCGGGCACCGGCACCACCGTGACGGCGAATCCGGCCGTGCGCAGGCTGTCCATGACGGGCGCCCCGTGGAGGCGGAGAATGGCCCGATCGGTGAGGAGCGCGGCGCGCGAGCCCACTCCGAGCGCCCGCAGGCGCTCGCCGACAGAGGCGAGCCCGCCGACCGCGACGACGATCTGATAGGAACGGGAGCCGAGATGGACGATGATGTCGCGCATCGCTTGTCGTGGGATCCCGCCAGTGCGGACCGGGGCGACCGGGACTTCGGGGGGTTCGGGGTCCCCGGAGCGCAGGCGAATCCCATGGATGCTATCACTGCCGAACGTCCGGAGAAAGGGGGGCGCGTTGTCCGCGCCCCTGGCCGAGGGCGGCCTACCCTGTGCGGAGGATGAGGCGGGAGTCGGTGCGCTACTTGGCCGGCACCGCCTGACCCGCCGGTGCCGCCTGCCTCAGCACCGTCGGCGTGATGAACACGACGAGCTCGCTGCTGCTCTCGCGGTCGCCCCGTTGCTTGAAGAGCCAGCCGAGCACCGGGACGTCACCGAAGAGCGGCACCTTCCGGACCGATCTCGAGTCCGTCGCCGTGCCGACTCCGCCGATCACCAGGTGCTCACCCTCCTTCACCAGGACCTGGGTCTCCGCACGCCGCTTGATGATGGTCGGCCCGGCCGCCGTATCGGTGCCCTGCTCGTTGTTCTCCACGAGCACGTTCATCTTGACCCTCGTCACCAGCCCTTCGAGGATCACGACGGGCGTGACCTGGAGCTGCAGCACCGCGTCACGGAACTGGACCTGCGTGCCGGCGGAGCTGACGGTCGAGTACGGGATCTCGCGGCCGAGCTGGATGGTCGCCTTGCTATTCTCGACGGTGACCACCTCCGGCCGGGCGAGCGTTCGGGTCTTCTGCTGCTCGGCGAGCGCCTGGAGCGCCAGGTTGATGTTGAACCGCGTGCCGACGATCCCGAAGCTGAAACCGCCGGTCGGCGCCGGATTGATCCCACCGGTGGTGGGCAGCGTCGACACCGGGAGGTTGATGAGGCTGCCACCGGTCGGGAGACCAGTCGCCGCGTCGAGGGGCAGGAGCTGCCCGAGTGTCGCAAAGGGGTTGAGCAGCGGGGGGATCCCGATGCCGGTCCGCGGACTCGGAGGCGTCAGGCCAGTCGCCCCGGGGATCGGCGGGACGAGACCCGCGCCCGCGGCCGGAATCGTCGATGAGAGGCCCTGGCCCACGAGCACCGAGTTCCCCGCGGAGCCCGCGCCGCCCCCGCCCCACTGAACGCCGAGATTCTCGAGGGCGACCCGGTCGAGTGATTCGAGTCTGGCCTCGATCTTGACCTGGGGGAGGGGGATGTCCAGCGTCTCCCGGATGAGCCTCTTGATCCGCTCGAGGTCGTTCGTGTAATGGCGGATGAAGATCGAGTTCGTGGGTTTGTGGGCCTGGATCGTGATGCCGCGCGCCAGCACTTCGGCCGAGGGGGTCGGAACTGGCCGAGGGGCTTGAGGCGCTGTCCCGTAGAGCTGGGAGAACGGCGGCTCGGCGATCGGCGGCGGGCCGGGGGGCGTGAGGAGCGAAGCCTGGATTCCCTGGGGCGGGATGCCGAGAATGCCCTGGAGCGTCTTGGCGATCTCCTCCGGGTCTGCATATGAGAGGCGTATCGTCTCTTCCCGGAGCGGGCCGCGCGCGATGGCCTCGCGCTGAGCGAGCTCGGCGGCCGCGACAGCCTGCTCGGACCTCCTTGCCTCCGCAATCTTCTGCCGGACGTCAGCCTCGGCCTTGAGCTTGGCCTCCTCGAGTCGCGCCGCGGCCTCTCGCTCCCGCGTCAACTGCTCGTTCGAAACGATGCGGAGCAGGTTGTCCTTCTCGATCTTCTGCAGGCCGCGGGCCTCGAGGATCGTCTCGAGAGCCACCTGCCACGGGACGTTGTGCAGCGTGATCGACATCTTCCCCTTGACGTCGTCGCCGATCACGATGTTCTTGCCGCTCTCGGCCGCGAGGATCCGGAGCAGGTTGACGACGTCGGCGTCCTTGAAATCGAACGAGATCAGCCGCTTGCCGTTCGACGGCGCGGGCTGCGCCGTCGCCGCCGGCGGGGCCTGGGCGCGTTCCGCTACCTTCGGGACCTCCCCTCGGCTCACCTCGGGTCGCGGGCCGGCCGGTCGGGCGGCCTTCGGAGCGGTCTTTCGCGGAGCCGGCTTTTCCATGCCCGGCTGCGCGGCTGTGGTCTCCTTCCGGGTCTCGGCCTTGGCGATCTGCGCCGTCGAAGGCGTCCCTCTCTCGCCGAGGACAATGCTGAGGCCGGTGCTGCTCGCGGCGATCCTGAAGTCGACCTCGCGGGTGAGCTCGATGACCACGCGAGTGACGTTCGGCTTGTACTGGCTCGCCCTGATCTCCCTGATCGGATCGGGGCCGCCCGTCACCGCCTCCCTCTGCCAGGCGTAGACCGTGTCGTCGAGATCGATGACGAGACGGCGCGGTTTCTCGAGGGTCGTGGCGTGGTATCGGGCCGCGCCCGACGTCTTGATGAGAATCGTCGTCGCCTTGCCCGGCTCGACGGTGATGTCCGTGAGCTTGGTGGCCGAGTCTCCCGGTTGTCCCAGCGCAGTCCCCGACAGGACCGCGAGAGCCACGAGGAAACCCAGGACCCTCCCGGTCTGTCTCATCGGTTGCATCGGTTGCCCCCTTTGGAGATCATGAGTCGGCGCTCAATCGCAGCGTCACGCGGGTCGGTGGCGCTCCGGGACGCGGCACCACGGTGAAGACCGCGCTCTCGGTGCCGATCTCGATGAGTCGCCCGTCCCCGAGCGTGTCGCCCGCCCGCAGGATGTACCCGATGCCGTCGGATCCTTCCACGAGGGCCAGGACGGCGCGCTGGCCCCAGACGATGCCGGTCAGGCGGGTAGACGAGACGGTGAGCCCCTTCGGGCCCCCGGGAGTCTCGAGTTGCTGGAACGGGTCGCGCCGTCCCTTGTCGTCGTAGGTGGCCGGTGGGAGAGCCGTCTCGGCCCTCCTGGGCAGTTCCGGAGCGGAGGCGACGACCTGGGCAGGCGCGGGCCGGGGCGCGGCAGGCAGTGGCGTCGACGGAGGCGGGCCGCCGCAGGCGGCAAGGGCCAGGGCGAGAGCCGCGAACCTCCGCCGCGTCATCGCCGCCCTCCGCCTGCGGGAGCCGGGCCGGGCTCGGCCTTGAACATGTAGGTCATGAGCGTCATGTCGGCGCGCACGGTTCCGTTCGCCGTCTTGATCCCGGTGAGCTTGAGGTCGCTGACGTTCACGATCCGCGGCAGCCGCGCGAGCCGCTCGAAGAAGTTGCCGAGCTGGTGGTACCCCATCTCGGCGCTCACCGTGATGGGGACCTCGGTGTAGAAGTCCTTCG
>CAZWXA010000007.1:0-17361 GCA_964637755.1 uncultured bacterium
AGGGCTCGGCGAGCCTCGCCGTCGTGGCGCCGGGCATCTCCGAGGCCCTCGTCGCGACGGCGGCGGGGCTCGGCGCGGCGATTCCCGCCGTCATCGGCTATAACTACTTCGTCAATCGGGTCAAGCACTGGGCGACCGAGATGGACGGGTTCACGCTGGACCTCCTCAACCTCTTCAGCCGACCGGCGCCGAGGTCCGCACGCGCGGTGAAGGATGGCGCGTAGGCCGGGGTCCGATGGCGTTTAACCTCGGCTCGCCGGAGGGGGGCAGCCGGCGGGTCGGCTCGTCCCTCGCGGAGATCAACATCGTCCCCCTGGTGGACGTCGTGCTCGTGCTCCTGCTGATCTTCATGCTCACCGCGCCGATGATGTACCGTGGCATCGACGTCAACCTGCCAAAGACCTCGTCGAAGCCGACCGTGGTCGAGGAGCGGCTGGTCCTGACCGTCACGAAGGACAAGCGGCTGTACCTCAACGACCGCGAGGTGTCGCGGGCGAGCCTCGAGACCGCGCTGGGCGCAGCGTTCGGCAACCGAACGGACAAGACCCTCTACCTGAAAGCCGACGCCGGCCTGCCGTACGGCGACGTCGTCGAAACGATGGACCGCGTGAGGCGCGCAGGAATCGAAAAGCTCGGCATGGTGACCCTCCCCGCGCGAGAACGCTGATCATCACCGCTGCCGTGAGCCTCCGGACCTACCCGGGGTACCGTCGCGGTCCCGCGCTGCGCACCGCGCCGATGTCGGGCCGCGCCGTCGTCCTCTCGGGGCTCGGACACCTCGGGGTGCTCGTCGCGGTCGTCGTGACGGCGGGCCTGTGGCAGACAGCGCCGCCCACGGTGTACGTCGTCAACCTCGTGCCGTCGGTCGCCGCGGTGGGCGACCAGGCCGGCCGCGGGCCGGCCAAGCGGCAATCGACGACCCGCGAGTCGGCGCCGCCGCGCGCGGCCAGATTCACGCCGCGTCCGCTGGCCGAACCGCCGGAGGCGACTCCGAACGCCCGCCCCGCGGATACCGCTTCGATCTCCGTCCCCGCCCCGCCCGCGGCTCACCCCCCGGGTGTGTCTCCCGACGGCGCCAGCCCCGCGGCGGCGGTCCGCGCGGTGCCGTCGCTGCCGGACGCGCCGAGAACTCGAAGTGCCCCGCCGGCGTCGGGTTCGCGCCCGAAGCTCACGGCCCCTTCGCTGCCAGGACAGCGCCCCATGCTCCGCCCCTCGGACGAGGAGCGGGGGCTGCCGCAGCAGCCGCCCGATCTCCGGCGTGAACCGGCGTCCCGCCTGGCGAAGCTGCCACCGGTCGACGAGGCCCCGCGCAGGCCGACGCTCCGCGATCTGCCGACGAGCCCGACGCGGCGGCCCACCACCCTGCCGGGGCCGACGAGCTTGCCGGGATCGACCGCGCCCCTCGAGACAGCGCCGATCGGTCCTGTTCTCGCCGGGCGGACCCTGGCTCTGCCGAAGGCCGGGCGGAAGGAGCTGGCCAGCCCCTCGCCATCGGACCTCAGCCCGGCGCCGGCACCGCGGGTGCCCGGCATCGCGTCCGGCGGACGGGACTTGCCCGCGCTCACGAGCCACCCGCCCTCCGCCCGCCCGATCGTGCTGCCGAGAGGCGGACAGAAGGAGCTGGCAAATCTCTCTGCTCCCAGCTCGAGCCTGGCTCCGCTCGCGCGCATGCCGGGTCCGACCCGGAGCAGCCCTGATCTCCCGGCGGCCACGAGCCCGGTCCTCTCCGCGAGGGACATGGCCCTTCCCAGGACCGGGCATAAGGAGTTCGCGAGCATCGCGGCGCACGAGCCGACCCTCGGTCCGCCCGCGCGTACGCCGGGTCCGACCCCTGCCACACCCGACCTGCCGGCGGTCGCGAGACCGCCTCTATCGGTGCGGCCCGTGGTGTTGCCGAGGGCGGATCAGAAGGAGGTCGCCACCGTCGCCTCCGCCAGCCCCGCGGTGACGCCCGGGATCCGCAGCCCCGGGCCGGCGCCCGTTGCGCGGGCGACGCCTCCCCCCCAGCCCGCGCCGGTGCCCCAGGCGCTCGGTCGCGCTACCGGATCGCCGCAGGGGTTCGGGACCATCACGATGGAGGCCTCCGGCTTCCCGTTTGGCTGGTACCTGCAGGCAGTGCAGCGCAAGATCAGCGAGAAGTGGGCGCCGCCGCCCGAGCGCGTCCCCGAGGGGCGAGCCGTCGTCCGCTTCGAGATCGGCCGGGACGGCCAGGTGCGCCAGCCGGCCATGGAGGATAGCTCGGGAGACTCGGCGTACGACCAGGCGGCGCTGCGCGCGATCAAGGAAGCAAACCCCTTCCCGCCGCTGCCGGCGGAATTCAAGGAACCCGGGTTGCTGATCCACCTCGGGTTCAACTTCGCTGGCGGCCGGGGGTAGGGCCGGGAGAACGACCATGAAGCGTGCGGGCGCACTCGTCGGCCTCCTGGCACTCTGTCTCGGAATCAGCCTGGTGTGGCCTCCACCCAGGACGCTCCGGGCGCAGGGCGCGGCGGAGGTCTGGCTCAACGTCCAGAAGAGCGGCAACGCCAAGCTCAACATCGCCGTCCCGGTGTTCACCATCCTGGCCGGCGGAGATCCGGCGGGACTCGGGAGAACGCTCGCGGACGTGGCCGGAAAGGACCTCACCTTCACCGGCCTCTTCAGCGTCGTGTCCGGCACGTCGGCCCTGCCCCCGAACAATCCGGACGCCCAGCGGCGAGCCTTCGCCGAGTTCGCCGCGCTCGGCGCGCACGCCGTGCTGCACGGGCTCGTCACGCTCCACGGGGACCGCGCGGAGGGCGAGATGCGGCTCTACGACCTGACGAGCACGGAGCAGCGATCGATCGCCCAGAAGAAGTTCGAGGTCCCGGCGTCGCAGCCGCGACGCCTCGCTCACAAGATCGCCGACGAGGTCATGCTGCAATTCACCGGCGTGCTGGGATCCGCCGACACGCAGATCGCGTTCGTGAAGGGCCGCCCGGGCGGCCCCGGGAAGGAGCTCCACACGGTCGACTACGACGGGACCGGCCCGAATCCCGTCACCGAGAACGGGTCGATCAACCTCTCTCCCGCCTGGAGCCCCGACGCCCGCTCGATCGCGTTCACGTCGTACCTGAAGGGCTACCCGGACCTCTACCGCCTCTTCCCGTTCGAGCGGCGGCCTCCACAGGTCCTCGCGGCATTCCCGGGGATCAACTCGTCGCCCGCCTGGAGCCCGGATGGACGCAATCTCGCGCTCACGATGTCACGGGACGGCAACGCGGAGATCTACGTCCTCAACATCGCGACCGGGGGGGTGCGCCGCCTGACGCGCCATCTGGGCATCGATTCGGAGCCGAGCTGGTCGCCGACGGGACGCCAGATCGCGTTCACCTCGGAGCGGCAGGGCCAGCCCCACATCTTCGTCATGGACGACGAGGGGGCGAACGCTCGCCAGATCACTTCGGGTGGGTTCCACACGCAGCCGCGCTGGTCCCCGCGCGGCGACCTGATCGCCTACACGGCGCGGCGAAGCACCCACGGCATCTGGATCGTCGCTCCGGACGGCTCGAATCCGCGGCGGCTCGACACCGGCCCGGGCGACGCCGAGAGCCCGTCGTGGTCGCCGGACGGCCGGCACCTCGCCTACCAGTCCAATCGGTCCGGGGCCTGGCAGATCTACACGATGCACGCCGACGGCTCCGACCAGCGGGTGTTGATGCCGCCGGATGCCACAAGTCCTTCGTGGTCGCCGCGGCTGCCGTGATACATTCGACGCGAATGCAGAGCATTTGCACTCGCGATCTCGAAGAAGGAGGTCGCATGGACATGCGACGCTGGCAGTGTGCTCTGGCCTCCGTGCTGATCTCGACCGTGGTTTTGGTGGGGTGCGCCAAGCGACCCGCCATGACGCAGGTGTCGGCGCCAGCCCCACTCGCCTCCGCGGCAACCGGGGCCAGCGGCCTCGGCGAGGTGGGCGAGAGCGCGCGCGGCGGTGCCCGCGACAGCGCCGCGGCTTCCGGAGGCCGAGGCGGGAGTGAAGCGGCCACGGGTGACCGGGCCGCGCCTCCGGCCGGCCAGCCCCAGCCCGGCGGCGGTGCCCTCGCCAGCGAGGCACAGCCAGCGCAGGCGGGCGGCGTCGCGCCAGGCGGTGGGGCCTCTGCAGAGCCCACAGGACCCGGGGGGGGCGGCGCCGGGACCCCGTCGAGCAACGCCGAGACGGGGCAGCAGGCCGCGACGATCGCGCAGAGCCCGCCGGCGGGCGAAGGATCTCAGGGTGGAAGCGAGTCCGCTCCCGCAGCCAGCGGGCCGGCCGACAGCGGGAGCGCGACCGCGACCGCAACTCCCCAGGCGCCCGCCGGACAGGCGGAGAGTGGCACGGAAACGGCCGGGAGCGGCGGCGAGCCCGGCCGGGCCGCCACCGAGCAGCGTACCGAACCGGCCGGCGAGTCGGCGGGGGCAGGCAGCCAGTCCGCACCGGGAGGCGGCGGGACCGTGCAGGAATCGAGTGACCTCGCGCGGAGCGGCGGTGCCGAGGCCGCGCAGGGCCGCGGCGCAGAGCAGGCCCGCGGAAGCGCGGCACAGGCTGCTGCCGCCGCCGGGGCCGGCGGCGGAGATGCGGCGAGCGGTACCCCCCCGGGACCGAATAGCGCCAGCGCCGAGCAGAGCGTGGCGGAACCCGCCGGCGCGGTTTCCGCCGAGCGGGGAAGCGGGACACCCGCTCCCGGGAGCGAGGACGAGGGCCGGAGCGGCCAGGCCGCCGGAGGCGCGGCCCGGAGCGGTGGGGGACCGGGCGGATTGCAGGTCGCGGCGGTCCGCGGCGAGGGTGGGCGGCCGGGCGGAGCGGTCGTCGCCGCCACCAGGCCAGAACCCCGGGAGTTCACCGCCGTTCCCGACCTCGTCGACATCCATTTCGACTTCGACCGTTACGATATCCGTCCCGACGATGTGAAGATCCTCGACGCCAGTGCCGACTGGCTCAAGTCGAATCCCCGCTTCCTGCTTCTGATCGAAGGGCACTCCGACGAGCGCGGAACCAACGAGTACAACCTCGCGCTCGGGGAGCACCGGGCGAAGGCGGCCGTGAACTACCTCGTGTCCCAGGGCGTGCAGGTCGGTCGCATGACACTCATCAGCTACGGCGAGGAACGTCCCACGTGCGCGGACAAGACCGAGGCATGCTGGGCCCAGAACCGCCGCGCGCACTTCCTGGTCAAGTCGCAGTAGGCGAGCGACCGATGCGTCGACGCCGGTCGACGGCGAGTCTGGCAGCCGCGCTCGTCATGGCGATGCTGGCGGTGTCGGGCTGCGCACCCGTCTTCGAGGCGACGGGCACGGCCAGCCAGCAGGACCTGTTCCAGATGCGTTCGGACATCTCGGGCCTCCAGGTGTCGACACAACGGACCCGTTCGGAGATCGAAACCGCCGTCGCCCAGATCGAGAAGCGGATTCGCGAGCAGTCCGCCGACACGAGCCGGCAGATCGAGGCTCTCTCGGTCCGGCTGGACGCGCTGTCGGGCGACATGGCCACGCTCGCCAACCGCACCGAGGATCTCAGCCACCGTCTCGAGGCCGCGCGGAAGGCGGCACGCCCCGCGCCCCAGTCGCCGGTTCCGCCGCCCGTCCAGGCTCCCTCCGCCGGAGCTGCCCCGCGCCCGACGACGGGCACGCTGCAGCCGGAGGACCTCTACCAGGCCGCGTACATCGACTTCAGCAAGGGAAGCTACGCGCTGGCCCTGACCGGTTTCCGGGATTTTCTCCGGCGGTTCCCGGACCACAAACTCGCGGACAACGCACAGTACTGGATCGGCGAGTCACACCTGAGTCTGGCGCACAACTACGCCAATGCGGGCCAGGCCGACAAGGCGACCCAGGAGCTGGAGGAGGCGGTGCGCGAGTTCAAGAAGGTGATCACCAATTACCCGCGCGGCGACAAGGTACCGACGGCGCTCTACAAGGAAGCCCTGGCGCTCCTGGAACTCAAGCAGCCGTCCATCGCGCAGGCCCGCCTGCAGTACCTGATCGAGAACTTTCCCCGATCCGAGGAGACGCCGCTCGCTCGAGACCGGCTCGCCACCCTGAAGGACAAGCAGTAGCCACCCGTCCGGTCCCAGTTGCCGCCGTTCATGAGTAATCCGTGCTAGATCGTCCCGGGAGTATCGAGACCGAAGACCCAGATCACCGTCATGTCGTCGCCGGGCGGCGAGTAGACCATGACGCTTCCGCCGGGGTGCTCGGTGTCGGCGACGGAGACCGTGACCGTGCGTTCGAGGACGATCGGGGAATCTCCGGCGTGCCACAGCGTGACGACGATGAGCGCGGCCGCGGCAGCCCCCACCAGGGTGCCCCGCCGCCGAGGCTGGGCGGCCCGAGAACGGATGGGTGCCGGATCGGGGATGCCCGCCTGGACCCCGCGCACGATGGCCGGCCAGAAGCCCGTCCAGTCCGGCTCGGCGATGTCGGCGGTCGACGAGATGAGCTCTCGAAGGCGCCCCAGCCCCTCGGCTTCCCGGCGACACCTGGCACAGGCATCGAGATGGGCGGCGACCGCCGGCGCTCGGCCTTCGTCCAGCGCGCCGTCGAAGTAGGCCCCGATCCTCCGCCGGGTCAAATAGCAGATCAACACGGCTGTTGGACGGCGGACCCCCGCACGCGTATTCGTCTGGCCGGAGCCGGCTCCCCGGCGGGGGTGATCAGAGGCCTCCCCTGCGCTCACCGGCCGGGTCACCCCTCGGGATGCGGGCTGGCGCGGCCGTGCCGGCTGACAGGATGATGCGGAGGCCCTCCTCGACGGACAGGCCCGTGGGAAGCACCTCGTCTCGTGACAGGACGATGATGTCGCCGAGGTAGAGGTTGTTGGTGGGCACGAAGACCGTCACCATGTCGCGCTTGCCTTCCGGGCCCTCCACCACGAGCTCGCTGGTGACGAAGCCGAACACGAATTCGCCCTTCCGGGGGTGCTCGGCGAGCACGACCTCCCTGAACGAGCTGCGCTTCTCGGGCGAGAACGACTCGATGAGCTGCTTGACGGAGGGATAGAGGCGCCGGTACACGGGCACCCGCAGCAGCAGCCTGTCCGCGAGCCCGAGGACCCGCCGGCCGACGACGTTGGTGGCGATGACACCCATCGAAAGGATAACCAGGATCGCCGTCAAGAAGCCGAGGCCGGGGATAGGTCGGCCGAAGATCGCGCTATACAGCGGCTCGAAGAGGTCGTCAACCTTGTTCCAGAACACCCAGAGCAGCCAGGCTGTCGCGAACGCCGGGACCGTCACGAAGAAACCGGCGATGAATCGGCGCTTCAGCCAGTTTCGTAGAGATCCGGACATCCCTCTGCGATGACAGCACGGCGCCCCGCGCAAGTCAAGGACAGCGGACCGGTCGCGCTGGTGACGGGCGGTGCCCAGCGCCTCGGCCGCGTCATCGCCCTTGCCCTGGCCCGCCACGGGATGCGCGTTGCGATCGGCTACCACCGCTCGGGCCGACCGGCGAGGTCCACCCTCCGCGGCCTCCGGGGTGCTGGGGTTGAAGCAATGGCGTTCCGCGCCGACCTGCGACATCCGGAACAGGCGGCGCGCCTCGTCGAGGACACGGTCCACGGATTCGGGCGCCTCGACGTGCTGGTCAACAACGCCGCCGTCTTCTACCCGACTCCGTTCGAGACCACCACGCCCGAGCAGTACGATGTCCTGCTCGACCTGAACCTCCGCGGTGCCTTCTTCTGCGCGCAAGCCGCGGCGCGACACATGCGGGCGGGCCACATCGTCAACGTGGGGGACGCGGGGAGCGGAGGCGCCTGGCCCCGCCATATCCCCTATGCGCTCTCGAAGGCGGCCGTGGTGACGCTGACGCGCGGTCTCGCCGCGGCCCTCGCGCCGCGGGTCTCGGTGAACTGCGTCGCCCCCGGCGCGGTGCTGAGGCCTCCACGGTTCCCGATCGCGCGGTGGGAGCGGCTCCGGCGCGGCAGCGCGGGTAGCGCCGGGGACGTCGCCGCCGCGGTGGTGTTCCTGGCGACCTGCCCGCGCTCGATCACCGGCCAGGTCCTCGCCGTCGGCCGCTGACCTCCCTCGGAGCCGCGAGCGAATCGGGCTCGCGGGCTCTCGGTCGGAGGTGTCGTCGGGACCAGCGGTCGCCCGACGTCGACTCCGAGCTTGCGAACGACCCGGCCGCGCGGGGTCCCGTTGGGGGGTGTCGGGGGGAGCGGCGGTCGCGCCCCCCGACGTTGATCAGAGGCTCAGGCGGCCGCCTCCCATCGCGCGCAGGAAATCGCCGAGCGAGCTGAACCGCAGGAAGGGGTTCGCGCGCTTCTCCGAGCCGATCGTCGAGTGCGAGCCGCCGTAGTTGTGGCCCGGCAGCAGCACGGTCTCGTCGGGCAGCGCCGCGAGCCGCTGGGTGAGGGAGTAGTACATCTCCGCTGGATCGCTTCCCGGGAGGTCCGTGCGCCCGCAGGAGCCGATGAACAGCGTGTCGCCCGACACCAGGCGGCCATCGACGAGGAAGCACTGCGAACCCGGCGTGTGCCCCGGCGTGTGAAGGAACGTGAGGCTGAGCCGGCCGATCGCCAGCCGGTCGCTGCCGTCGACCGCGACGAGGTCGGAGCCGAGGCCCTTCATGAACGGGCGCTCGGCCTTGTGGACGTACACTTTCGCCGGGAGCCGCTCGAGCAGGTCCTCGACGCCCGGGATGCGGCCCGGCATGCCCCAGGATTCGAGGCTGCCACCGACGTGATCCTGGTGGGTGTGAGTGACGAGCACACCGGTGATCGTCATGCCGTCGCGCGCGGCCGCATCGATGATCGCGTCGATCTCCCAGGCGGGGTCGACCACGACGCACTCGCGCGTGACCGGGTCGCCGAGGAGATAGACGAAGTTCTGCATCGGCCCGAGCTCCATCTGCTTCAGGTAGATCGCGCCGGAGTCCATGGACTCTCCCCCCCGGTCAGCCCTGGAAGTCGTCGGGCACCTTCGGGAGGGTACCCAGGCGGGAGGTCGCCACGGTATAGATCGCCGAGCCCTTGGTACGCACCCAGACCTGCGTGCCGTCGCGCTTGCCGACCGTCAGGCTCGCGACCTCGGCCCCGTCCTCGCGGAACAGGGTCACCTCGAACGAGGGCGCGTCGAGGCCGTGGGCCTTCGCGTCGCCCGAGACGATCTCGTCCCACCGCAGCACGCTCACCGTGATCAGCAGATCCTCGATGCTCCCGTCCTTCGCGGCGCCACGCCTCGGCTCGAGCATCCGCCAACCCGTCGCTCCGGAACGCTCGAGGAGCGCCGTCCGGCCGCCGCTCTTCACGCGGACCCGCTTCACGGTCTTGATCTCGAGGCCCGAGAAGAGCATGTGATCCCGCAGGTCTACCACCGACTTCGACAGGTCGGCCACCATCCTCCCCTCGACGAGGACGGCGGGCCCCTGGCCGGCCAGTTCCGCGTACGCGGTGGCCTGGCCGCCGCGCTTCTCGGGCGACGGCGCCACGGTGACGACCTTCGGCGCCTTCGCGTCGCGCTCCCAGAGCGAGACCCGCACCGTCGGGGTGAAGCGGACACCGGGGAGGAACGCGAGCGCCCTCATGTCCCGCAACTGGAAGAGGAGGCCGCCGATCACCGGCCCGTCGCCCGGCAACTCCTCGGGCGTCGTGAGACGCCATCGGTCGCCCGCCCGCACGAGCGTGACCAGCCCCTTCGGGCTCTCGATGTCGATGCGCGTGATCCGGTCGCGATCGAACACGACGACGGTCTTGTCCCGGAGCGCCGCGACGTTCTTCGGCAGCTGCGTCCAGACGGGCTCGTCCAGGAGCAGCACGGAGGTCTCTCCGGGCCGCATCGCATACACCCCCTTCTTCGCGGCGTCGAAGCGTCCGAGGAGAAGCTTTCGCGTCGCCCGGTCTTTGTCCTTGCCGATCTCGAGCTCCACGCGGACGGGCCGGTCGAGCCCGTAGGGGGCGAGCGAGGCGGGGGATTCCGCGACGAATTCCTTCACCTGGGCGGCGTGGAGCTTGTCGAGGAACTCCGTGAGGACGTCCGCGTCCGCCGCCAGCGAGACGGGCCGCGTGATGCGCCACCGCCGCGGCTCCGCGCGCTCGAGGTCGATGGTGTCCTCGCGCATGACGAGCTTGACATGGGTCACGTCGTTCCGTTCGAACGTGATGACGGTCCTGTCCCGGTACTCCCCCGCCGGCCTCGTCCCGTCCCGCGCGAGGCTCTCGGAGAGCACGAACACGGCGGGCGCGCCGTGCTTCCGGGCGTACACCCACGCCCCGGTGGGGCTCTTCGAGCCGAGGCTGAGCCCGATCCGTTCGGCCCTCCCCTTCACCCTGAGCGTCACGTCGGCTTCGGGTCGGTCGAGCCCGAACTCGCCGAGCGCGCCCGGCGATTCGGCAACGATCCGGTCCACCCGCGCGCCGGTCAGATTCGCCACGAGATCGTCGACGGCGGCGCGCGCGGCCGTCGCCCGGACCGGCTCGAGCATCTGCCAGCCATCCGAGGCCCGCTCGAGGCGCACCGTGTCCTGCTGGCGCTTGATGACGACCTCCTCGACGTCCTTCGGCTCGACGGACCAGAGGCGGCTCTTCTCGCGCTCGGTCTTCTCGCGACCCGGGCTCAGGTAGGAGACGTCGTAGAAGTAGAAGCCGGCGAGCAGGGCGAGCAGGAGCCCGACAACCGCGGTCGTCTGCCACCGCATGGTGACCCGGGTCAGCTGGCCGCCGGCATCCCCGGCGTCACTTCGCCGACCTCCGGCGGGTGAGCACCAGGATTCCGACCGCGAGGGCCAGCCCCGGCAGCACGATCACAGGCAGGAGGAACACCGCCTGGCCCTGCTGCGCGGTGAGCATCACGGGTGTCTGTTTGGCCTCCTTGGGCCGGATGGAGATGAGGTCCTCCTGCTCCGTCAGCCAGGAGACGGTGTTCAGGAAAAAGTCCCGGTTACTGACCGACGGATTGCCGAGGAACTGGTTGCCCGCGAGACTCGAGCTGCCGTATACGACGATCCGCGCCTTGCCGGCGGTGGCCACGGCGGCCACCGTCAGCGGACCCTTCGCATCCTCGGGGTCGAGCTTCACGCTGCCGCCCCGAAGCGCCACGAGGTTCGTCTCGCCCCAGCTCTGGGCGCTCGTTCGCGCCAGCGACTGGGCACTTGTATTGGCCGGCGCCGAGCCGACCTTGATCGACCGGGTCAGCGGGAACACCGTCATCAGGTTGCCCATGCCGCGCGTGATCGGGTGCGGGTCGTACTGCATCACGATCGGCACCTCGGGGCCGTATCCGAAGATCCGCCCGAGCGGGTTGAGCTCGATCACGAAATCGTCGGCGAGGGCCAGCCCGTTCTTCGCGAGGTATTTCTCCAGACTCTGGCCCCGGGCCGGCTGCGTGTCGAGCGCGCTCGGCGCCATGACGAGCAGCTTGCCCCCCTTGCCGACGTAGCTGGACAGCGCGTCGATCTCCGGCGGCAGGAGGTCCTGCCGGGGCCCGGCCACGATGACGAGCGCCGCATCGTCCGGCACCCTGGCTTCGCGCGCGAGCAGGACGTCGCCGATCTCGTAGTTCGCCCGCTCCAGCGCGACCTTGGCGGCGCTGAAGCCCGCGCGGTCGGTGCTGGCAGGATCGAGCTCCCCGTGTCCCCGGCTGAGGTAGACCTTCAGCTTGGCGCCCCGGCTCACCTTCACCAGCCCGTTGGTCAGCTTCTCCTCCTCGGCCTCCATGACCTTCTCGGACTTCGCCTTCGTCTCGAGAACGATCGTCCCGTAGGTCTCGACGCCGTACCGCCGCGCGAGACCGGGCTCGCGGTCCGGATCGCTCATCTTCCAGGTGAAGCGACCGGCCGCGTGGCCGGCATACTGCCGCAGCAGGTCCTCGGCAAGCTTCTTGCCAGGCTGGTCTGACCGGAAGAACGCCGCCGCCGCGACGTCCGTCTTGAGGCCCCGGAGGAGCTGGATCGTCTGCGGCGAGAGGCTGTGCCGGCGGTTCTCGGTGAGGTCGAGCCGGGCGCTGTGGCGATACGAGACAGCCTCGACGAAGGCGATCAGGCCCAGGACCAGCACCACCAGGACGATCGTGTTGAGCCCGTAGCGCGTGACGCGACGGCCGAAGTCGAGCCCTGAGCCGATGGATGCGAGGACGAGCAGAAAGCCGGCGCCGGCAATCCACCCGCGCGTGTCGCTCCACTCCGGCCGGAGGACGGGGACGAAGAACGCCGCCACCAGGAGCACCACGCCCGCCCACAGGGCCAGGAACGAGAGCCGGCGTCTCACCGTCTCCTCCCGATCAGCCGTTCCACCGCCGCGCTTCGAGCGAGCGCAGGGTGAGGAAGAGGGCGAGCGCCATGAAGTCCAGGTAGTAGATGACGTCGCGAGTGTCGATCACGCCCTTGGCGAAGCTGTCGTAGTGCTCGATGATCGACAGGTGGGTGAGGATCTTCCCCGCGACGCCGCCCGCCACGTCCGCGCTCCAGCCGATGACCCAGAACATCAGCAGGACGCCGAAGGTCGTGATCGCGGCGACGATCTGGTTCTCCGTCAGCGACGAGGCCAGGAGTCCCACGGCCAGGAACGCCCCGCCCAAGAGGACCAGGCCGAGATATCCGGCGGCGAGCGGCCCCCACTCGAGCCGGGCGAAGTACACGATGATGGCCGGGTAGAGCAGGGTCAGCAGCAGCATGACCACGTAGAGGCCGAACGCGGCCAGGTACTTGGCCACGAGCACCGCGCCGTCGCGGACGGGGTAAGTCAGGAGCAGCTCGATCGTCCCCGATT
This sequence comes from uncultured bacterium, assembly GCA_964637755.1. Taxonomy (GTDB): domain Bacteria; phylum Methylomirabilota; class Methylomirabilia; order Rokubacteriales; family CSP1-6; genus AR9. The sequence continues at coordinate 12,704 of CAZWXA010000007.1, forward strand.
TCCGTTCCTCGGAGAAGAGCCGCATCGTGATGATCGGCATCAGCAGCAGGAGGATCACGCTGATGTTCGAGAACAACGGCCGCATGACGCCGTCGGTGACGTTCAGGTCGCGCGCCATGGCGGGGTTCATGGCGGCCTGCATCGACGCCATCGTGAAGAAGGCGAAGATCGAGTAGAAGAAGTAGCCCACGATCAGCAGGAAGATGGTGAGCACCACGTACGCCACCGGTGAGGTGAAGTACAGGAGCATCTCCTTCTTGAAGATCGGCCACATCCTCACGCCGATGCCTCCTCGCCGGCCACGATGCGAATGAACACCTCCTCCAGCGTCATCCCGATGCGCCGGAGCTCGAGGAGCGTCCAGTTCCGGCCCGCGGCGAGCTGGAAGAGCTCGGACCGGATGTCGCGGTCGCGCGGCGCTTCCACCACATAGGTGCCGACGCCGTCACTCCCCGCCTGCGCTTCCACGCCGATCACGCCGGGAATCCGGCTGATCTCCGCCTGCACCGCCTCGGGCGGGGCCGCCAGCTGGAGCTGGACGCGGGACGTGGGAAAGACCTGCTCGACCAGCGTGTCGATCGCCCCCTGCGCGACCACCGACCCCTTGTTGATGATGATCACGCCCTGGCACAGCATCGAGACCTCGGGGAGGATATGCGTCGAGAGGATGACCGTGTGCTGGCCCGCCAGCGACTTGATCAGGGCCCGGATCTCCGAGATCTGCTTCGGATCGAGCCCGATGGTGGGCTCGTCGAGGATCAGCACCTCGGGGTCGCTGACGATCGCTTGCGCGAGACCGACGCGCTGCCGGTACCCCTTCGACAGCTTGCCGATGAGCCGGTTCTGGACGTCCGCGATCAGGCAGCGGTCCAGCACGTCGGCGACCCGCCGCCGGCGCTCCGACCGCTTGACTCCCTTCACCTCGGCCACGAAGTCGAGATACGACGCCACGCGCATGTCTCCGTAGAGCGGCACGTTCTCCGGCAGGTACCCGATGCGCCGGCGCACCTCCATCGACTGGCTGAAGACGTCGTAGCCGGCGACCGTCGCGCTGCCCGTGGTGGCCGGCATGAAGCAGGAGAGGATGCGCATCGCCGTGGTCTTCCCGGCGCCGTTGGGCCCGAGAAAGCCGACGATCGCGCCACGCTCGATGGAGAAGGAGACGTTGCTGATCGCGGCGATCGGGCCATAGTACTTCGTCAGATTGCGGACCTCGATCATTGAACCGAGGAGGGATTATACACGTTCATGGCCGTGTGCAACCATTCGGGGATGGGGACCATCTCGCGCGTGACCGGATCCCAGCAGGCGTGGAGCGTGAAGCCGGACGCGACCAGCTCCCCGGCCTCGGTGCGGATCTCGTAGGCGAACCGGAAGCTCGCCCGCCTCCTCTGGCCGACCCAGCACCGGATCTCGAGGAGATCGTCGAGGCGAGCCGGCCTGACGTACTTCACGAACGCCTCGACCACCGGCATGTAGAGCTTCGCGTTGACCTCGGACATGGGCAGGTTGTGCTGGCGGAGGAACTCCACGCGGCCCACCTCGAAGTAGGTCAGATAGTTGCCGTAGTAGACCACCTGCATCGTGTCCGTGTCCTTGTAGCGCACGCGGACGTGGGTGACGGCGACGCTGGCGCTCATGGCCGCAGCCGCCGCGGATGGAGCCTCACCGGATCGAGGCACCCGCGCCCCGCGGACGGACGATGCGTGCCTGTCCTCGCCACCCGGGCGCGGCGCCTCCCTCCCCGCACGCGCTCACAGATACTGGCCATACCGGATCTTCTCGACGACGCCGCGCACCCGCTTGTAGTGTTCACTCGCGATCACGATGTCGTCGGTCGTGACGACCCCCGCCTCCCTGCCGGCGGCGACCCGGTGCACCTTCGCCTCGAGCGCCCGGCGGACGATCTCCGAGGTGTCGGCGCCGCTCATCCCGGACAGGAGGGGGAGGAGCTTGCGCTCGTCGAGCGGCGCGAAGAGCTGGCGGCCCGCCTCGCGCTCGGCCCGGCGCTGGACCAAGACGAGGATCTCCTGCTGCCCCGGCGCGTCCGGCAGCGCGATCTCGATGAGGTGATCGAGGCGGCCGGCGGCAACCAGCGACGGGTCGATCGCGTCGGTACGGCTGGTCGACGCGATCACGAGCACGCGCGCCGATTCGGCGAGCCCGTCGAACTTCTCGCAGAGCACGGCGACGAGCCGCGCGCTGGCCTCGCGGGCCTGCGGGGGTGGAAGCAGGTGCTCGAGCGAGAGCCCGTCCGCCTGGTCCATGAAGAGGACGGCCTTGCCCTCCGTGACGGCGATGTTGAGGATCTCCTGGAGGAGGTCGCCCGTGTTGGGCCCGAACTTCGACGTCAGGTTCATCAGCTTCAGGTGGTAGAAGATGGCGCCCGAGGTCGTGGCGAGCGCTCGCGCCAGCATCGATTTCCCGGTCCCTGGCGGCCCGTACAGGAGCACTCCCCTCGGCGGCGTGATGCCCCAACGATGGTACAGCTCGGGATTCGTGAGCGCCTGGGCAAAGCCCTGGAGGGTCTCCTTCGCCGCGGCGAGCCCGCCCACCTCGTCGAACGTCACCCCCGGTCTGAGCTTGGCCTCGACGCGTCCCGTCAGGTCACCGTACTTCTCGCCGACCTTCGTGAACACGTCGTCGAGGCGGCGCTGCAGCGCCCATTCCTGCTCCGCCGGCTCCATGGCCGCTAGATGCGCTGCCGTGGCGGCGGCTGATCCGAGGAGCTGCTCTTCTCGAACACCCGGTCCTCCACGAGCACGGGCGCCTTCGCGCGGATGGCGAGGGCGATCGCGTCGGACGGCCGGGCATCGAGGGTCATCTCGGTTCCGTTGGCCTCCAGGTACAGGACCGCATAGTAGACGTCGTCGCGCAGGTCGGTGATCACCGCCCGCTTGAGGGTGACGCTCAGCCGGCCGAAGAGGGTCATGAAGAGGTCGTGGGTGAGCGGCCGCGGCGGCCGCACCCCCTGGAGCGGTACCGCGATGCCGTTGGCCTCCGCCAGGCCGATCGCCATCGACAGGCGGCGCCGGTCCCGCCGTCCCTGCATGAGGACGACCGGCAACTGCGTCTGCGGGTCCAGCATGACGGCGATCACCTCCACCTCCTGCGGGCCGCCGTTGGCCTTCGGCGCCGCCGCGTCGCCGCGCTCGCGCGCCCCCGCCCCGTCCCCCACCACCAGCACGGCCAGCGCCAGGAGACCAATCCGGATCAGGATGCTCATGACGACGCCACCTCGTTTCTCGCTCGCCCTGGAACCTCCTCGAGTTTAACGCTCAAGGCGAACCCGAAGGTGAGGATCAGCGCGAGCGCGGTCCACATGGGGCCATAGCCCAGCCCGTGCGCGATGTACCCGAAGGCGAACGCGCCCAGCGCATTCCCCGTCAGCGCCGCGGCGCTGAACACGCCGATCACCGCGCCCCGGCGGGCGGGCGCGGTCGCGTCGGTCACGAGCGCGGCCAGCGCCGGATAGAGAAAGCCGTGCGCACCGCCCGCGAGCAGGCCGCCGAGGAACAGGAACGGCAACACCGGGACCGAGCTGCCCCCCGCCACCAGCAGGCCGAGCGCAGCAAGTATCGCCATCGCGAACGCCTGGATCAACATCGACGGAACGATCACGGCGCGGCGTCCCCGGCTGTCGATGAGTCCCCCGGCCGTGATGCGCACGAGCATGGCCGCTCCCGCGTAGGCCGTGTAGAACAGCGAGAGCGTCCGCACGCCGAGCGACTCCCCGAAGGTCGGCATGAAGGTGAACACGGCGCCCGTGCCGAGACCGAAGAACAGCGTGATCACCATGTGGCGGTTCAGGAGCTCGTCGAGGTTACCGCGGATGGTCGGGAACCTCCCGACCGCGGCGTCGATGCGCCGGCGCTGCTCCGGAATCCGCCAGGCGAGCGCCACCGCGACGCTGCCCAGCAGGGCCGCCAGGAGGAAGAGCGCCCTGAAACCGGAATGGCGGATCATCCATTCCCCCGCGAGCGGGGCGAGCGCTGTCGACGACAGCCCGGACATGCCGTAGATCCCCAGCGCCCAGCCACGACGCTCGGCAGGGACGAGGTCGATCGCCATGGTGTAATTCGAGACGAAAAACGACGAAAAGCCGATTCCCTGCGCCAGGCGCAGGATGCCGAACACGGGGACCGACTCGGTGACGAGGGAGATCAGCGCGGTGCCGACCACCGCGGCAGTACCGAACCGCATGAAGGGGCGCCGGCCGAAGGCATCGACCCAGGTGCCGACGAACGGCTGGCAAACGATGCCAGCGGCGCTGTAGAGGCCCATCACGACACCGATCTCGACCTCCGTCCCACCGAGTTCCTGGATGCGGAGCGGCAGGAGCACAAAGCAGTTCAGGCCGGCGAAGAAGAAGAAATTCGTGAGCGTCGTTCGCAGGAAGAGGGAGTAGTTTAGAATGAGTGGCACCGGAGGCCATTATCGCATGGCGATCCCGCGCCAGACGCCGTGGGTGCACGTCTGCAGTCGCTGTGGCGAGCGCATGTACGAGAGTCACCGCAAGATCATCTGCCCCCGTTGCGGGTACACCCGCGACTGTACCGACCCCTGAATCGCCTCCGCGGGGCGTCGCCGGTAAACCATGGCGGAGCGGAGCGTTCCCTATCGCAAGCCCCGCGCAGGCGGGGCGTCGCTCATGACCA
>CAZWXA010000007.1:17461-27382 GCA_964637755.1 uncultured bacterium
GAGCGGAGCGTTCCCTATCGCAAGCCCCGCGCAGGCGGGGCGTCGCTCATGACCATCGAAGACGTCATCGAGCAGTGCCTGGCCCGCGGGAACGGTGCCACGATCCTCACGCTCGATCGCGGCTTCCAGGGCCTCCCGGACACCGCCCACGGCGGCAGCGTTCTCGCCGTCTTCGACCGGCTCGCCGGCGGGACCGGCCCGCGAGAGGTGCTGGGCGTGTACCGCCGCCGCGTGCCGCTCGGCGTGCCGCTCGAGGTCGTCGCCGAGCGCCGGGGCCGCAGCCTGCACTTCTCCCTCAATCACGAACGGACGGTGCTCGTCGATGGCGCCGTCACACACGCCGACCCCGTCGAGGGGGTATCCCCGGTCCCCGACGGCCCGGTCCATCCGCTGCCCGTCTCCAGCACCTGCTTCGCATGCGGCGTCGGGAACGAGATCGGCCTGCGTCTCTCGCTCCAGGCGAGCGACCACGCGGTCGTCGGCACGCACAGCCCTCGCGGCCTCTTCGGTCGCGGGGACGGCTCCGTCGCGTCCGTGGTCCTCACCACGCTGCTCGACGAGACGGCCTTCTGGCTCGGCGCGCTCGCGTCCGGCGAGTCGGGCATGACGACGGACGTCCGCGTCGCGCTCCATCGCCCCGCGCCGTCGGACGCCCGGCTCGTCGTCTCGGGCCTGCGGGCACGCGTGACCCCCGGCGAGGCCGACCCGCGCTACTGGCGCACCATCACCGCGGTCCACGACGAGGGCGGCGCGCTGGTCGCGTCGGGCCGAATCACCTTCGTCGCCGTGCGTGGCGCCGCCAGACGGCTGGTCGCGGGCATGCTCGCGATGAACGCGCCGGACACCGTCCGCCGCGTCTTCCCCGCCTACACGTGAGCCGGCGCGCCGTCCCGTCCGCGCCGCCACCGCGCGTGGCTTCCACTCCCGCCGGACCCGGCGGTTGCCCGAACCGGTGAGGCGCCGAGATGACGGTCTGGGTGTTCGTGGTCTCGTCGTTCCTGACGGTTGGCGACGGACAGCCGGCGCTCCTGGCCCAAGCTCGGCTCAAGACCCAGGGCACCTTCGTGTTGCCAACTCCGGAGTCCTGTGAGGCCGCGAGACAGGGCGTGCGGGAGTTCGCCCAGACCGCCAACGAGACGCTCCTGATCGGACGGTGTCTGGAGGAGGAGCGACGGTAGGCGCGCCTCACCCCGCCTTGACCCACGCCGCCCACTCGTCCGGGCGGGCCCCCACCGTCAGCTTCGACCCGTGGCGGCAGAGCGGCGTGCGCAGGAGCCGCGGCTCGGTGAGCGCGCGGTCGAGCAGGCGCTCCGGCGAGTCGCCACTCACACGCAGGCCCAGCTCCTGGAATCGGCGCCCATCGCGCTCGATCAGGGCGCCGGCCCCGAACTTCTCCCGGAACCTGCGAAGCTCGCCTGCCGATGCCGGACGGTCATCGAGATCGACGAAGTGGACGGGGACCCGGCGCTCGGAGAAGAAGCGCCGAGCCTTGCGGGTGTCGGCGCAATCCCTGAACCCGAAGATCTGGGCCGGCGATCCCCGGGTCTCGCGCCCGGCGGCGGTCACGTGCGGGCGGCGACGACCGCCCGCTCCGTGAGCCGCTCGTAGACCGAGAGGGGAACTGGCGGTGTTCCAGGCGGGTTCGCGCGCCCGCTGTGCGGCCCGTGGAAGTCCGACCCGCCCGTCACGATCAGGCCGAATTCCGCGCAGATCCCCTCGTACGTCCTCGTCTGGGCGGCGGAGTGCTCGGCGTAGTAAGCCTCGATGCCCATGAGGCCGGCCCCGACCAGCTCCGGGATCATGTCGTCCTTGCCGGCAAGCCCCGGATGGGCGAGGACAGGGACGCCGCGAGCCCGGCGGATGATCTGCACCGCCTCGACCGGCCTGAGCCGCCGGCGCGCCACGGTGGCCGGGCCGCCCGTCCGCAGGTACCGCTCGAAGGCTTCGCGGACCGACTTGACGTAGCCCCGGTTCACCATCGCCCGCGCGACGTGCGGCCGGCCGGGAGACCCCTCGTCCACGAGGGCGAAGACCTCGGCCGGCTCGACCGGAACGCCCAGCTCGGCGAGCCGCGTCGTGATCCGGTGGATGCGGGCGATGCGCTCCTCCCGCTGCACCCGGAGGAACTCCTGGAACCAGGGAGCGGCCACGTCGACGAAGTAGCCGAGCACGTGGACCTCGCCGCCCTCGACGTCACAGTTCAGCTCGATCCCGGGCACGATGGTCAGCGACGGATGCCGGACCGCCTCGGACACGGCCTCGCGGAGCCCGTCGGTCGAGTCGTGGTCCGTGACGGCCAGCACCCTGACACCGTGCTTCACCGCGAGCTGGACCAGCTCGCGCGGTCTCAGGGTGCCGTCGGACGCGGTCGTGTGCGAATGGAGGTCGACGCCCCCCGTTCGGACCGCACCCGTCACTTCAGGTCCATCAGGTACGCGAGGAGCAGGCGGGCCCCGAAGCCGGTCCCTCCCTTCGGGGCGAGCGGCAAGTCCTTCTCGGTGAAGGCCGGCCCGGCGATGTCGAGGTGCACCCAGGGCACGTCGTGCACGAACTCCTTCATGAAGATCCCCGCGTTGATCGCGCCGCCGCCGCGGGGCCCCACGTTGTTGATGTCGGCGATATCGCTCTTCAGCCCCTCCTTGTACTCGTCGATCATCGGGAGCTGCCAGACTCGCTCGCCGACGAGCTCGGCCGCCGCCTTCACGCGATCCGCCAGCGGCTGGGAGTTCGTCAGCAGGCCCGCGCAGAGTGTGCCCAGCGCCACGACGCAGGCCCCCGTCAGCGTGGCGAGGTCGATCATCTCGTCGGGCTTGATGCGCGTGGCCGCGTAGGAGAGCGCGTCGGCCAGCGTGAGCCGCCCCTCGGCGTCGGTGTTGCCGATCTCGATCGTGGTCCCGTTCATCGCTCGCACGACGTCTCCGGGGCGCTGGGCCTTGCCGGACACCATGTTCTCCGTCGCCGCGATGATGCCGTGCACCTCCACCGGAGGCTTGAACGAGGGAAGCGCCCGCATCACGGCCAGCACCGCGGCCGCGCCGGACATGTCGTTCTTCATGCGGAGCATCCCGTCCGCCGGCTTGAGGTCGAGCCCGCCCGAGTCGAACGTGATCCCCTTGCCGATGATGGCGACCTTTCTCCGCGCCCGGCCGCTCGGCTGGTACGTGAGGTGGATGAACTTGGGCGGCTGCTCGCTCCCGCGCGAGACGCCGAGAAAGGCGCCCATCCCCATCTTCTCGCACTCGGCGCGGTCGTACACCCGGAGCTTGAGCCTGCCCGCCCGGGCGATCTCGGCGGCCGTCTTCGCCAGGTGCGTCGGATGCACGTCGTTGGCCGGACCGTTGACGAGATCGCGCGCGAACGCGGTCGCCTCGGCGTAGCCCTTTCCGATCCGGATCCCCTCGTGCACCTCCGGCGCGCGCCTGGCGTCGGGCTCGACGACGCGCAGCTCCTCGACGACCTTGTCGGACCTCTCCTTCTTGTAGCCCTCGTACGTGTACGTCCCGAGGATCGCGCCGGCGACGAGCGCCCGCACGCGCTGCCCGACGGGCATGGTGTCGCCGAGGACCTCGATCGAGACGATGCGCGCGCCCAGGTCACGGGCGCGCCGAGCGCCAGCCGCGGCCGCGCGGCGGATCGTCTCCGGGGTCACATCTCTGCGGGGCCCGAGCCCGACGACCATCACCCGGCTCGCAGGCAGGCGCCGCGCCGTGTACACGTGGGTGAGCTGGCCCGTCTTGCCCTGGAACTTCTCGGCCCTGAACACCTCGCTCAGCTGGCCGCCCAGCGCGCGGTCGAGGTGCCTGAGCGGCTCCGACAACCGCTTCTCCTCTGCATGCAGACCGACGATCAGCGCGTCGCCGCCGGCCTCGCCGGGCGGCTTCGTGAGCACCGACACCTTCATCCCGTTCCTCCCTGGCACACCGCGACGGCTCGCCGGATCATGTCAGCGAGCCCGTCCGTCGTGTCGTAGCGCTCGACCTCGCCGATCGGCACCCAGCGCACCTCGGCGGCGTCACTGCCGGCACACACGTCGCGGCTCTCGGGCCGCGCGGCGTAATCCACGAGCACGTAGTGATAGCGGATGCGGCCGGCGTCGTCTCGGAGCACCCTCTCCACCACTCCCGCCACGCCCGCCAGCGTCACCTCGATGCCGCACTCCTCGTGCACCTCGCGCCGCGCCGCGTCCCCGGTCGTCTCGCCAAGGTTGACGAGTCCTCCCGGAATGCTCCACGTGCCTTCCGCCGGCTGGCGACCTCGCCTGACGAGGAGGACCTGGCCGGCGTCGAGCACCACGGCGCCGACGCCAACCCGGGGGTGATCAGGGTACTCCCGAGAGGTCGGTGACATGGCGGGCGCGCTCACTCAACGTCGGGGGGAGCGAGCGCCGCTCCTCCCCGACCCCCCCCACCGCTCGCCCTCTCGTTCCAGTCCACCGTTCCGTACTTCTCCCGGACGAGCTGATCTGCCCGGCGCGCCTCGGACTCGGAGAGGCCCCCCGGGATCAGTAGGACACCGTGGGCTCGAGCAAACCCGTCGGCCAGCGCGGTCGCCACCTCGTCCCAGCGGGGACGGCGACCGGCGGCCCGCTCGATCGTCGTCATGCCGGCGAGCGGATCGCCCTCGCCCGGGAAGATGAGGCGCAGCCGGGCCTCGTCGGCGGCCAGCATCACCGACCCGTGCTGGAGAAAACCACCCGACTGGCGGCGCTGAGCGCTTCCGACGAGCTTCCGGCCGCCGACCTCGATCTCGTAGCTGCCCGTGCGAGCGAAGCAGAACGCGGGCTGCTCGCCGGTCGACGGCATCACCGCGACCATCTCCGCAGGCACGGCGAGCCGCCTCAGGCCGTCGAGCAGGGCGCGAGCGATCCAGCGATAGGCCTCGAGCAGGTCGCCGGCCCCTTCGAAGTCGTCCACCGCGGCGACGACGCTATAGGTCAGCTCGCGTTCCGGACCATCGTGATAGATCGCGCTCCCACCGGTCGGCCGCCGGACGAGACCGACACCCAGCCGGGCGCAGGCCTCCAGGTTCAGGCGGTCGTCCAGCCGCTGGCCGTAGCCTACGGAGACGGTGGGCGGCGACCAGGCGAAGAACCGCACGGTCGGCGGCGCCTGGCCCGCGAGCCGGGCCCGCCAGATCGCCTCGTCGAGCGCCATGTTCGTGGCGCCGTCCGCGGCCTCGGTGACCAGCAGTCGCCAGGACATTAGAGGCGCGGGCGCCCGGGCTCGCGCCCGCCCGCGCCGGCCCTGTTACCACCCGCGCCCGCCCCGCCGGCACAATACCGCGAACCGGTCACACTGACTCCGGCTGCCAGCGCAGGTTGGGCTGGCGCGCCGCCAGCGTCTGGTCGAGGCGACGCACCGAGGTCGTGACGGGTGCCCGGCGGACGACCTCGGGAGTCTCCTCGGCCTCGCGCGCGATCTGAATCATCGCGGTGCAGAATGCGTCGAGGGTTTCCTTGGACTCGGTCTCGGTCGGCTCGACCATCAGCGCTTCCTCGACGATCAGGGGGAAATACGTCGACGGCGCGTAGAAGCCGAGGTCGAGCAGCCGCTTGGCGATATCGGTCGCGGTGACGCCCGCCCGCTTCTGCCGCCGAGCCGACAGGACGCACTCGTGCATGCAGGGCCCGGGGGCGCCGAGGTCGTAGTACGGCGCGAGCCGCTTCATCACGTAGTTCGCGTTCAGCACCGCGTTCTCGGACACGCTTCGCAACCCGGAGGCGCCCATCGTCCGGATATAGGTGTAGGCGCGAACCAGCATCCCGAAATTGCCCCAGAAAGCCTGGAGCTTGCCGATCGACCGCGGCCGCTTCCAGTCCAGCGAATAGATGACCCTGGCCGCGCCTGATTCGCCGGACCGCCGGCCAAGACGGGACTCCTCGACCCCTTGGCCACCACCGGACTCTTGGGGCCGCCGGCCCTGATCGCGGCCCCGGCTGACCCGTCTCGTGACTACCGGCACGGGGAGGAAGGGCATCAGGTGGGCCTTGACGCCGACCGGCCCGGCACCGGGGCCGCCGCCGCCGTGGGGGGTCGTGAACGTCTTGTGCAGGTTGAAGTGGCAGACGTCGAAGCCGAGGTCGCCCGGCCGCGTGATCCCGAGGATGGCATTCAGGTTCGCCCCGTCCATGTAGACCTGCACGCCCTTGGCGTGGCACATCTCGATGACATCGGTGATCCGCGTCTCGAACAGGCCAAGGGTGTTGGGCAGCGTGATCATGAGCGCCGCGGTCTCCGTATCGAGGTTGCGCTCGAGATCCAGCAGATCCACCTCGCCGGTCCGCTCGGACCTGAGCTGCACCACCCCGTACCCTGCGATGGCGGTCGAGGCGGGGTTGGTCCCGTGCGCCGAGTCCGGGATCAGGACCTTCGTGCGACGCTCCCCGTTGGCCAGATGATAGGCGCGGATCATCAGGACGCCTGCCAGCTCCCCCTGCGCGCCCGCCGCCGGCTGGAGGGACACCGCGTCCATCCCGGCCACCTCGGCGAGATACGACGACAGCTCGTACATCAGCCGGAGGGCACCCTGGCTCACCTTCTCGGGGGCCAGCGGATGGAAGCGGGCGAAGCCCGGCAGCCGCGCCATGTCCTCGTTGATCTTCGGGTTGTACTTCATGGTGCAGGAGCCGAGAGGATAGAAGTGCGTGTCGACGCCGTAGTTGAGCTGGGAGAGCCGCGAGTAGTGCCGGACGACGTCGAGCTCCGACACCTCCGGCAGCGCGGCCGGCGTCGTTCTCAGGTACCCGCCGGGGATCAGCGCCTTCACGTCAGAGACGGGGACGTCGGGATCGGGCAGCGAGAACGCGAGGCGCCCGGGCGACGACAGCTCGAAGATCAGCCTGTCGTACTGCGGCATCGCCATGTCAGGCCACTGCCCGGGCGAGTGCCGCCGCGAACGCGTCGATCTCCTCCCGGGTGCGCTTCTCGGTCACGGCCACGAGCAGGCAGTCGCGGAGGGCCCGGTCGAACGGCGCGAGCGGCACGCCGGCGAGAATCCGATCCCGCAGGAGTCTGCCCACGACGCGCTCGGGCGACTTCGGCAGGGCCAGCGTGAACTCCTTGAAGTAGGGCGCCGCGAAGCGGAGCCGCACGCCGGGCACGCCGGCGAGAACTGAGGCCGCGTAGTGCGCCTTCGCCGTCGACAGCTCCGCCACCCGCGCCAGCCCCTGCTTGCCCAGCGTGGCCATGTAGATCGTCGCCATCAACGCGCAGAGCGCCACGTTCGTGCAGATGTTCGAGGTCGCCTTCTCACGCCGGATGTGCTGCTCGCGCGTCTGAAGCGTCAGCACGTAGCCGCGGCGCCCATCGAGATCGACCGTGGCGCCGACCAGGCGGCCGGGAATCCGCCGGACGAGGTCCTGTCTGGTCGCGAGGACACCGAGGTTGGGTCCGCCGAAGGACATCGGGACGCCGAGTCCCTGCCCCTCCCCGACGACGATGTCCGCGCCCAGAGCTCCCGGCGGCTCGAGGATTCCGAGGCTGACCGGGTCCGAGACGACGATCAGCAGGGCGCCGGACTCGTGGGCGATCTCGGCCGCCCGTCCGACGTCCTCCAGGCAGCCGAAGAAGTTCGGCGATTGGACCACGAGCGCCGCCGTCCCCGACGAGACGCCGCGCTTCGCCGCGTCGAGGTCGGTGGAGCCGTCCCCGATCGGGACCGTGCCGAGGCGAATGCCCGGGGCTTCGCCGTAGGTCTCGACCACCCGGCGGTACAGTGGGTTGACGCCGGCGGAGAGCACGACCCCGGCCCGCTCGGTGGCCGAGTGCGCCATCAGGGTGGCCTCGGCCAGCGCCGAACCTCCGTCGTAGATGGAGGCGTTCGCCACGTCCATCCCCGTCAGCTCCGCGATCATCGACTGGTACTCGTAGATCGACCGGAGCGTACCCTGGCTGGCCTCGGGCTGGTAGGGCGTGTAGGCGGTGAAGAACTCCCCGCGGGAGACCAGATGGTCGATGGGGCTCGGGATCACGTGGTCGTAAGCGCCGGCCCCCAGGTAGCAGGTGTAGACGTCGGCGTCGGCGTTGACCGCCGCCAGCTGCCGCATGTGGCGGATCAGGTCCGGTTCCGCCATGGGTGCGGGAAGATCGAGCGCGCGCGCGAGCCTGGCCTTGGCGGGAATTCGCGCGAGGAGGTCCTCGATCGACCCGACCCCGATCGCCGACAGCATCTCCCGCTGCTGGGCGGGCGTGTTCGGGATGTACCGCATCAACTAATTGGCGTCTCCGGCGATGAAGTCCTCGTACTGCTTCGCGGTCATGAGCGCCTCGATCTGGGACGGCTGGCTCGGCGTGATCACGATGATCCAACCCTTCCCGTAGGGGTCCTGGTTCACCAGCTCCGGCGCCGGCCGGAGCGCCTCGTTGACCTCGGCGATGGCCCCGTCGAGGGGAGCGAAGAGATCGGAGACCGCCTTGACCGACTCCACGACGCCGAAGCCCTGCATCTGCGCGACCGTCGCGCCCACCCTTGGCAGCTCCACGAAGACGACGTCGCCGAGCTGGTCCTGGGCGTACTCCGTGATCCCGACGCGCACGCGTCCGCCCTCGACCTTCGCCCACTCGTGTTCTCGCGTGTACCTGAGATCCTTCGGCACGGTCGCCATCGCGTCTCCCGTCAGTCTCGCTTGACGCTGGAAGGGTGAAAGGGGGTCTTCACGACGCGAGCCGCTCGAGCGGTCCCCCGCACCTCGACCTGGATCCCGGAGCCGACCGCGGAGTGCGCCGTCTCGACGTACCCGATACCGATGTACCTGTCGACCGAGGGCCCGTAGGAGCCGGACGTCACGACGCCGATCTCGCGTCCGTCGCCGAGGATCCGGTAGCCGTGGCGGGCGACCGCCCGCTCCACCATCTCGAAGCCGACGAGCGTGCGCGTGAGGCCGGCGGCGCGCACCTTCTCGATCGCCTCGCGCCCGATGAAGTCGCCCTTCGCCGGCCTGACGACCCAGCCGAGCCCCGCCTCGAGCGGGTTCGTCGTCTGGTCGATGTCGCTGCCGTAGAGGACGTACCGCATCTCGAGCCGGAGCGTGTCACGGGCGCCGAGCCCGATGGGGGCGATGCCCGCGTTCGCCCCCCCCTCGAGCAGCGCGCGCCAGAGCCGCTCGGCCCCCACCGCCTCGACATACAGCTCGAAGCCGTCCTCCCCGGTGTACCCCGTGCGCGAGATCAGCGCGCGCACTCCGCCGACCGACCCCTCCGTGAAGTGGTAGTACCGGAGCGCGCCGAGGTCGCGGTCGGCCAGGGTCCCGACCACATGCTCCGCGCGGGGTCCCTGGACCGCGAGGAGCGCGGTCTGGGCCGAGCTGTCCCGCCACCTGGCGTCGCCCCTGCTCTGCGCCGTGACCCAGGCCCAGTCCGCCTCGATGTTCGAGGCGTTCACCGTCAGCATGAACCGGTCGTCGGCCAGACGGTGGAGCGTCAGGTCGTCGACGATCCCTCCGGCGGGCGAGCAGAGGAGCGTGTACTGGACCTGCCCCACCCGGAGAGCCGCCACGTCGTTCGTCGTCAGGTGCTGGAGCGACGCCAGGGCGTCCCGGCCGCTGACCTCGAACTCTCCCATGTGGCTCACGTCGAAGAGCCCGACGGCACGCCGCACCGTCCGGTGCTCTTCGAGGATGCCCGCATACTGCAGGGGCATCTCCCACCCACCGAAGGGCACCATGCGGGCGCCGGCCTCGGCGTGGGCGGCGTGCAGGGGCGTGCGCCTCAGCGGTTCGTTCACAACTGGCTCAGTGTACACGAAAGCGGTTCGCCCGCCGCGCGCCCGCTCGACAGCCGTACGCGGGGGCGACCACCCTGGGGCTGCTCGCCGGCAGGACCCGCTGCCCCCGGGGCCGCGCCTCGCGCGAGTAGTTTCCGCTTGGCGCTAGCCCGGACTATTCATGAACGGCGGCAACTGGGACCGGACGGGTGGCGCGGCGGG
>CAZWXA010000008.1:0-12895 GCA_964637755.1 uncultured bacterium
GTTGCCGAGCATCACGTGCTCCGGGGTGACGCCGTGCTTCTTGGCGAGCGCCTGGCGGAGATAGAACCCGCTGCCGTCGGGATAGCGGTTCAGCGCGCCGAGGGCGTCCACGATCGCCTTCTGCACGCGCTCGGACGGCGGGAGCGGGTTCTCGTTGGACGCGAGCTTGATCGCATCGTGGATGCCCAGCTCCCGTTCCAGCTCCTCGATCGGCTTGCCGGGCTCGTACGGCGCGATGCCGAGGATGTGCTCGTTGGCTAGCGACTCCCACTGGGTGGGCATGGTCTCTCCTTAGGCGGCTGGGTACGACCCGAGGATCTTGAAGAACAGGGTGCGGTCGCGGATCTGTGCCAGCAGTGCCTCGACGGCGGGCGTGTCGCGGTGTCCTTCGAAATCGATGAACATGACGTATTCCCACGGCTGCCGCCTGGCCGGTCGGGACTCGATCTTCGTCAGGTTGAGAACGTGCGCCGCGAACGGCTCCAGCACCCGGAACAGCGCGCCCGGCTCGTTGCGCATCGAGAACAGGATCGACGTCTTGTCCCGGCCGGTCACGCCCATCGGGCGGCGCCCGATGACGAGGAACCTGGTCGAGTTGCTCGCGCTGTCCTCGATCCGTGCGCGCAGGACCGGCAGTTCGTAGAGACGGGCGGCCAGCTCGGAGGCGATCGCCGCCACGCTCGAATCGCTGGCCGCAAGCTCCGCCGCCGCGGAGGTCGACGCCACCTCGTCGACCGCGACGTCCGGGAGGTGCTCCGTGAGCCAGGCGCGGCACTGCGCGAGGGCCTGGGGGTGGGAGCACACCGCCTTGATCTGGGCGAGGTCGGGCGCGCGCGACAGCAGGTGCTGGGCCACATCCAGGCGCAGCTCGCCGCAGATCAGCGCGTCCGAGTCGATGAGCCGGTCGAGCGTGAGATTCACCGCTCCCTCCGTGGAGTTCTCCACGGGGACCACCCCGTAATCCGCGCGGCTGCGCTCGACGTCCTCGAACACATCGATGATGGTCCGGGCGGGCAGGAGCTCGGCGGAACTGCCGAAGCGCTGGACCGCGGCCTGGTGGGTGAACGTCGCCGACGGGCCGAGGAAGGCGACGCGGAGCGGCTGCTCGAGGGCGAGCGACGCGGACAAGACCTCCCGCCAGATCGCCCGCACGGCATCGACCGGCAGCGGGCCCCGGTTCAAGCTGTCGAGGCGATCGATGATCTCGGCTTCCCGCTCCGGGACAAAGTACGCCAGGTCCTTCCGTCGTTTGAGGTCTCCGATCCGGAGGGCCGCCTCTGCGCGCTGGTTGAGGAGGTTGAGGAGCTGGCTGTCGAGGTCGTTGATCCTGGAACGCCAATCGTCCAGGCTCATAGACACCCCTGGTCAAATGTCTGTTCGATGCCCGGCATTATAGGGCCGCCGCGGTGGTGAAGCAAGCGCGCGAGATTTCCCGGGCGTCCCGTCAGGTCGCTGCGTCCTTCCCGCCGCCTCGTGGCGTCCCGGAGGCCGACCGGAGCCGGGCGACCTCGCGCTTCGTCAGCGGTCGGGCCTGGCCAGGCCCGAGGTCGCCGAGGGTGAGCGGGCCGAACGCGATGCGCCGGAGCCGCACGACCGGGTGTCCGAGTGCCTCGCAGTACCGCTTCACCTCGTGCTTCCGCCCCTCGGCGAAGGTGAGGCGGAGCCGCGTGCGATCCGCGTCCCGGCCGGCCACCTCGACCGCCCCGGGGACGGCGAGCCCGTCATCGAGCCTGACACCGGCGCGCCACCGGGCCAGATCCGCTCCGCGGACCACTCCCCTGACCATCGCCTCGTAGACGCGGGGGATCGCGTACCTCGGGTGCAGCAGCCGGTGCGTCAGGTCGCCGTCGTTCGTCAGCAGCAGGAGGCCCTCGACGTCGAAGTCGAGCCGCCCGACCGGGAAGAGGCGCGCCCTCGTGCCGCGGACGAGGTCCGTGACCACCGGACGGCCGCCGGGATCGCTCCGTGTCGTCACATATCCCCGGGGCTTGTTGAGCAGCACGTACTCGCGCGGCTCGGCGAAGGGGAGCGGACGGCCGTCGACGAGGACGAGATCGACGGCGGGGTCCACCGAGATGCCGGGCGTGCTCACCACCTCGCCGTTGACGACCACGCGGCCGCCGGCGACGAGGCGATCAGCTCCCCGCCGGCTGCTCAGTCCCGCCTGCGCCAGGATCTTGTTGAGTCGCGCTCTCATCCGACGCCGCGACCACGGCCGTCTCGGGGACGGTCAGGTCGCCCTCCACCTGCGGCAGGTCCGCCAGATCGCGCAGGCCGAAGGCCACGAGAAACTCGCGGGTCGTCTCGTAGAGGAACGGACGGCCCGGCGCCTCCTTCCGGCCGCTGATCCGGATCACGCGCCTCTCCATCAGGTTGTCCAGCACGCCTTCGGAGTTGACTCCGCGAATCGCGTCGATGTCCGGGCGGGACACGGGCTGCCTGTAGGCGACGATCGCCAGGGTCTCCAGCGCGGGGCGCGAGAGCCTGGAGCGCGTCCGGCTCCTGGCCAGGCGGATCAGCCACGGGGCGACCTCGGGCCGGGTCACCATCCGGTAGCCGCCGCCGACCTCGACCACCTGGAGCGCGCTTCCCAGCTCGGCATGACGCGCGCCGAGGCGGGCGACCAGCGCGCTGGCCTCGTCGGCCGAGGCGAGATCGAGGACCTCGCGCAGACGCTCCGCCTCGACGGGCGCGTCGGACGCGAACAGGAGCGCCTCGACGAGACTAAGCGGGTCCGGCATCGGCCTCGTCCTCCGCTCGGGCGCGCTCGATCACGATCTCGCCGAAAAGCTCGACCTGATGCGCCCGTGCCTGTCCCAGGCGGGCCAGCTCGAGCAGGGCCAGGAGGGTCACGACCATCTCCGCCCGCAGACGATCCTCGCCCACGAGGGCCGAGAAGAGCAGCGACCAGGTCGAGCGCAGGAGCGACAGGATCTCGGCCATGCGCTCCAGCACCGACGGGGGGTTCGGCTCGACCTCTCGGGGCGCCTCGCGCCCCTGCTCCTCGATGAGCCGGGTCATCGCGCGGGCCAGAAGGTCGACGCTCAAGTCCTCGAGGGGAATCTCCTCCCGAGCCGGCAACGCGCTCCCGGGACGGCCGAAGAGCAGCGCCTGTTCCGCCTCGCGCTCGGCGAGCCACGCCCCCAGCGCCTTGACGCGCGCGTATTCCCGCAGGCGGGCCAGGAGCTCGAGACGGACCGCCTCGCCGTCCTCGTCGAGCGCCTCGTCCGCCGTCTCGTCGGGCGGCAGCAGGAGCTTCGACTTGAGGTAGACGAGGGTCGCGGCGAGCACCAGGAACGCCCCCGCCGACTCGACGTCGCGGAACTCGATGGCTTCCAGGTACGCGAGGTACTGGTCGGTGACCGCCCGGACCGGGAGCCGCGACAGGTCGATCGCGCTGGTCCGGCACAGGTGCAGGAGCAGGTCGAGCGGCCCCTCGAACTCGGCGACGCGGACCGTCAGCCCCGGGGCCGCTTCGGACGCCACTGTCGTCACGGCTCGAGCGTCACGACGCGCCGCACGTCCTCCATCGTCCGGCGCGCCGCCTCGCGCGCGCGCCCGGACCCCTCCCGGAGGATGTCCACCACGTCGCCGGGCTTGTCGGCGAACTGCTGGCGGCGCTCGCGGATCCGGGCCAGGGGCGGCAGCATGTGCTCGAGCAGCTTTCCCTTGCAATCGAGGCACCCGATGCCCGCCGTCCGGCAGCCGGTCGCGGCCCACTCGCGATCGGCCGGCGGGGTGAAGATCCGGTGGAGGTCGAACACGGGACAGACGTCCGGGTTCCCGGGGTCGGAGCGGCGCTTCCGGGCCGGGTCCGTCACCATGGGCTTGACCTTCCTCACGACGACCTCGGGCGGGTCCGAGAGGTAGATGGCGTTGTCGAAGGACTTCGACATCTTTCGGCCGTCCGTGCCGGGGACCCGGGGGATGTCCGTGAGCCGCGCCTCGGGCTCCGGGAAGACGGGCCCGAACGTGTTGTTGAAGCGCCGGGCGACCTCCCGGGTCAGCTCGACGTGGGGGACCTGGTCGACGCCGACCGGCACCCATCTGGGTCGGTACATGAGGATGTCCGCCGACTGGAGCAGCGGATAGCCGAGCAAGCCATACGAGGGCGACTCGAGGCCAAGCTGCTCGACCATCTCCTTGTACGTCGGCACGCGCTCGAGCCAGCTCTGGGGCGTGATCATGGAGAGGAGCAGGTGCAGCTCCGCGTGCTCCGGCACGAGCGACTGGATGAACAGGGTCGATCGCTCCGGCTCCAGGCCCGCACCGAGCCAGTCCGCTGCCATCTCGATCGTGTTGCCCGGGATCTCGGCCGTGTTCTGGGCACCCGCCGTGAGGGCGTGCCAGTTGGCGACGAAGAAAAAGCAGTCGTACGCGTCCTGCATGCGCACCCAGTTCTCGAGCGCGCCGAGGTAGTTCCCGAGATGGAGCTTGCCTGTCGGGCGCATGCCGGAAAGGACACGGTCCTTGACCATCACGCTCCCATCTTCTCCCACACCTTGACGGAACGCACGAACACGTAATGGGCGTAGAGCGACGCCAGGACGAAGCCGCGCCAGCCGTCGAGGAACCCCCGGTGCAGCACGTACATGGAGAGGAACCGGCCGAGCGGTCGCAGGACGATCCCCGGCATGGTGACGCCGCGACCCTGCCGGACCCAGTCCTGGGCCGCCAGCGTCGAGTACCGGTCGAAGCGGGTCAGGCAGTCCGAGAGGTCCCGGTAGCTGACGTGGAGCAGCGGCGCATCAACCCGCGCGACCGGACCATCGACCCGCACGGACTCGTGGACCCCGAGGTCGACGAAGCGCCCGGAACCGCGGCGGAGCAGCCGGAGCTGCCAGTCCGGGTAGAACCGTCCGTGACGGACCCACCGGCCCCAGAAGACGTTCTTCCGCGGGACGGCGTATCCCGCGGCGGGACCGTCGGCGCGCAGGACGTCCTCGATACGCGCGCGGAGCTCCGGCGTGACGCGCTCGTCGGCGTCCAGGGACAGGACCCAGTCGCCCGTCGCCTGGTCGAGCGCGAAGTTCTTCTGGGCGGCGAAGCCGGGCCAGGGCCGCACGAGCACCAGGTCCGTGAATTCGCGCGCGATCGTCGCCGTCTTGTCCGCCGACTCGGCATCGACGACGACGATCTCGTCGGCCCAGGCGACGCTCTCGAGACACGGCCTGAGTCGCTCCTCCTCGTCGGCCGCGATCACGCAGACCGACAGGCGTTTCACGGGAGAAACTCGACCACGCGGTCGAACACCATCGCGGGCGTGATGGACGCCATCAGCCCGTCAGGACTCTGGATGCCTCGTCCGTGGCGACCGTACGGCCGGTTGCGGTCGGCCGGTGTCGGTCCGTACAGGCCCACCGCCGGCGTGCCGACGGCCGCCGCGAGATGCAGCGGTCCGGTGTCGCCACCGACCACCACCGAGCACCGGCGGAGCAGCGCGGTCAGATGGTCCAGGTCGGTCGGCGGAGCGAGCACCGGTCTCGACCACAATCCTGTCGCGAGCCTCCGCGCCAGTTCTTGCTCGCCGGGACCCCATACCACGATGACCTGCGCGCCGACCTCCGCGCGTAACCGGTCCGCCAGGAACCGGAAGCGAAGGAGCGGCCACCGCTTGCTGGCCCGGCGTGCTCCGGGAACCAGGGCGACCAGACCGTCACGGGGCTTGATCCCCAGGGCTTCCAGCAGATCGTCCATGCGTGCTTCGGCGGCCGCACTCGCCGGGACCACGAACGACACGGCGGGATTCCTGACGCCGAGCGGCTCGAGCAGGGAGCAGTACTGGTCGACCACGTGGCGGGCCGTCGCCGGTGGCGAGACGCGACGGTTGGTGAACAGCGCGTTCAGCGGCTCCCCGCACCGGGACACGGAAAAGCCGATCCGCTGCGGAGCCCCCGTGAGGCTCGTCAGGAATCCGCTCTTCAGCAGCCCCTGCACATCGATCGCGACGTCGAGGCGCTCCTGCCGCAGGCGGGCCCTGAGACACGAGATCTCCCGGCCGACCCCGGCCGCCCCGCGCGGCGACCACATCAGCCGCCGCCACCGGCGCGTGTCCACGGCAATGACGGCGTCGAGAGCCGGGTGCGCCCGCAGGATGGCGGACTCGCGCGCCTCGGCGATCCAGGTCAGATACGCATCCGGGAAGGCAGCCCGGAGCGCGCCGGCCAGGGGCAATGCGTGAATCACATCACCGAGCGACGACAGCTTGACGATCGCGATGCGGGGAGGCATTTATTGGCGTCAGCCCTGACCCGGTGCGTCGCTCTGTCCGCGCTCGGCGTCGGTCCGACCGCCGAAGCGGGCGAGGATCAGGGCGATCAGGTCGCGCGTGGAGTGCTCCTTCGAATCGCCGGCGATCGCGACCGACCCGCCCGTCCGTTGCACGAGGTCCCGCTCGGGAACCGAATCGACGGTGTAGTCGGAGCCCTTGGCGTGGACGGCGGGGCGCAGGACCTCCACGAGGCCGTCGGCCGTGTCCGTGTCGAACACGACGACGTGGTCCACGCACCGGAGCGCCGCCAGGATCTCCGCCCGCTCCCCGGCCGGCATCATGGGCCGGCCCGCGCCCTTGAGCCGCCTGACCGAGGCGTCGGAGTTCAGCCCCACGAAGAGGACGTCACCCAGGCGCCGCGCCGCGGTCAGGTACCGCACGTGGCCGACGTGCAGGAGATCGAAGCATCCGTTGGCCAGGACGATTCGCTGCCCCCCGGCGCGCAGCCGGCCGGCCAGGTCCGCGGCCTCGCCGACGGTCATCGGCCGGCCGCCAACCATGCCCGGATCGACGGTACCCTCGGCGGTCACGGCTGGGCCTGGTCGAGGGCGTTCAGGAGCTCCCGGCGATCCACGGTCGCGGTGCCTCGCTTCATCACCACGATCCCGCCGGCGACATTCGCGATCCGGGCCGCGTCGACCGGCTGCGCGCCGCTCGCGAGGCCGAGCGTGAAGGCGCCGATCACCGTGTCACCGGCGCCGGTGACATCCGCGATCTCGTCGCTCCCGAACACGGGAATCAACGTCGTGCCGCCCTCGCGCTCCATCACCGCCATTCCGCGGCTCCCGCGGGTGATGAGGAGGTACCGCGCCTCCAGCCAGTCGAGCAGTTGCCGCCCGGCCTTCTCGAGGACCAGCTCGTCGTCGAGTGCGAGGCCGATCAGCTGCTCGACTTCCGGCTCGTTCGGCGTCGCCGCCGTCGCGCCACGGAACCGGGTGAGGTCATACCGGCTGTCCACCGCGACGATCGCGCCGGTGCGCCTGGCCAGCCCCTGCACCTCCTGGAACAGCCGCGGCGTGACCGTGCCGTACCCGTAATCCGAGACGAGGATCGCGTCGGCGCCGGCCCCGAGCCTGACCAGCCGATCGACCAGTTGATCCTCGGTGAAAGGCTCGAGGCCCGGCGCCGGCTCGCGATCGACACGGACCACCTGCTGGCGAGTGGACTGGTACCCGCCTGCCATGATCCGCGTCTTCACGGGGGTCACGCGGCCTGCTTCGGCGAGGATGCCGGACACGGAGATGCCGGCGGCACGGAGCAGATCCAGCATCTCTTCGCCCGCCGCGTCGTTGCCGACCACGCCGAGAGGCACGACCCGCGCGCCCAGCGCGTGCACGTTGTGGGACGCGTTCGCCGCCCCGCCGAGCCGCGCCTCGCGCCCGGTGAATCTGAGGATGAGGACCGGCGCCTCCCGGGAGATCCTCGCGGGCTTGCCGTAGACGTATTCGTCGGCGATCAGGTCGCCCACCACGACGACCGATTTCGCGGGAAAGCGATCGATGACGGCCCTGAGGCGAGCCTGCTCCCGCATCACGCCGTCCCCGACCCCAAGATCCAGCGGACGGCGTCGAGCAGATCGTCCGCGACGTGGTCCGGTGGAACCTCGAACGCGTCCCGGCGGCCCTCCCACTCCCCGAACCCGTATCCCGTCAGGACGAGCGCGGTGCGGGCGCCGACGCGCTGTCCCACGAGGATGTCCGAGGGCTTGTCGCCGACCATCCACGACCTCGTCAGGTCCACGTCGAGATCGACCGCCGCACGCAGGAGCAGCCCGGGCTTCGGCTTCCGGCACTCGCAATCCGTCCGGAAGGGCGGTGTCCCCTCGGTGGGATGGTGCGGGCAGACGTAGAGGCCATCCAGGTAGGCGCCTTCCTCCTTGAGCTGCTCGACCAGGGCAGCGTGCACCGCGGTCAGCACGGCCTCGCTGAAATATCCGCGGGCCAGACCACTCTGATTGGTGACCACGATCGCCGGGACCCCCGCGCCGTTCAGGCGCCGAATGGCCTCGGCGGCCCGGGGGAGGAGGCGGAGCCGACCGGGGTGGTTCACGTACCCCACCTCCTCGGTCAGGGTGCCGTCTCGATCGATGAAGACGGCCGGTTTTGGCACTGCCGAGAGTGTAATGTGCCGCCGACCAACGGATCAACGAAAATCCCCTCTTGCGAGGGGTATCTCGGCGTAGACGCGCTCGAAGCCGGACACCTGCCGGGCGTACGTGAACGGCTCGGCCGAGCGGCGGGCGGCATCGCTCAG
Organism: uncultured bacterium; assembly: GCA_964637755.1. GTDB lineage: Bacteria > Methylomirabilota > Methylomirabilia > Rokubacteriales > CSP1-6 > AR9. The sequence continues at coordinate 8,525 of CAZWXA010000008.1, forward strand.
CGCCTGCCACGGCTCGTCGCGCAGCCGGTCGAGCGCGCCCGCGATGGCAGCCGCATCTCCCGGCTCGACAGCCAGGCCGTTCCGTGCCGCCTCGATCAGCTCGGAGCCACCCGAGACTGTGCTGGTCAGGACCGGAACCCCTGACGCGAGGGCTTCGAGGTGGACGTTTCCGAACGGCTCGTAGAGCGAGGGCAGCGCCACCAGGTCCGCGGCACCGTACCAGCGCTCGATGTCCGGTTGGGGGCCCATCCACATCACGCGCCCCGCGATGCCGGCCCGGTCGGCGAGCGCGCGGTAGGCGCGTGTGTCCCCCTTTCCGAGGACGATGAGCCGGGTCGACGCGTCGTGACGACGCCCCAGCCCCTCGATCAGGAAGCGGAGCCCCTTGCGCTCGAAGCCGCTTCCGGCGAACAGGACGACCCACGAGCTTGGCGGGATACCGGCGGCTTCGAGCACGTCGCGCCGGACGCGCGAGCGGGTGTCGGGGTGGAACCGCTCCAGGTCGACACCATTCCACACGACCCGGAGCCGCGAGGCCGGCACCCCGTACAGGCGCGCGATCTCGTCGCGGCCGCGCCCGGAGATCGCGACGATTCGCGGCGTTCGACGGAAGACCAGTGCCTCCAGCGCGAGAACGGTCCGATGATACAGGCTCCTGCCGGGTCGGCCGCGCGACGCCAGGTAGGCCCGGTGGCAACCCTCTCCCGCCCGGTAGATGTCCTGGCCCAGGACCCTCTCATGACTCTGAACGGCGTCGTACGACTGGGCCCTCACGCTCCGCGCGGCGCCGAGCGCCAGCGAGAGCACGCGGGCGAGCGACGGCGCGCCCAGGACGGGAATCCGATGAGCGACGACTCCGGGCAGAGGGAACTGGCCCGGCGTGCTGTAGAGATGGACCGCGTGACCATGGGCCACCAGCGCCCGCACGAGACCGGCCGTCGCCGTCTCGACGCCGCCGTGGAAGACGAACGGGCGCGAGATGATGGCGAGCTTCATGGACCTCGGCGCGGGCACCCGGGCTTCGCCACGCCCGCGCCCCGGCGGCGGCCCGCCAGCACGCTCTCCACGAGCGGGAACAGCCGCCTTCGAGCAGCGGTGAAGCTGTAGAGGGCTTCGCAGCGGACGCGAGCGCGGTCTCCGAGGTCGCGGGCTGCCGGCGGGTCGTCGAGGAGCCGGGCGATCGCGGCCGCCAGGGCCCGCGGATCGCCGGGCTCGACGAGAACACCGCACCCCTCGAGAATCTCGGGAATCATGGAGACCCGGGTCGAGACGATGGGCCGGCCGAGCGCCATCGCATCGAAGATCTTCGCGGGAACCTGCCCCATCGTGTCGCTGGTCGCTCGCTGCGGGACCACGACGACATCGGCGGCGACGAGGTAGCGCGGGACGTCGTCGAACGGAATCTCGTCCGTGGCGATCACGAATGGCGCGTCCGTGTACCGCCGCCCGGCGCCGACGAGAGCGAGCAGCACATCGCCCCTGGCGAGCAGGCGGAGGGCGTCCAGCAGGTCCTGGATGCCCTTGTAGGCGCGCGGCGTCCCGAGGAACATGACCACGCGCCGGTCGCCAGCCCCGAGCCGTGACCTGGCGTCACGCCGGTCGAAGCGCTCGGGCGTCCACGCGGCAGTGTCTCGAACGTGAGGGATCAGGGTCCCGCCGAAGCGGGCCTCGAGGAACCGCGATCCCACCGTGAGGCCGGAGGCCAGTGACACGAGCTGCTCCGTCAGCCAGGTCCAGGGCAACCCGTTCGGATTCGAGACGTTGAGAAACCGCCCGAGGCGGCCCCAGACACCGGAGCGGTAGAAGAACCCCAGTTCCCAGTCGTCGATGTCCAGCAGGAGCGGCCGGCGGGCGGTCAACCGCTTGACCAGACCGATTCCGTAGCTGGTCGGGCGCGGCTTCGAGGCGTAGATCAGGTCGCCGTCGATCTTCCGCAGGAGCGCGGGAATCCGCGCGGCGAAGGCAGGGTAACGCGCGCCTGGCACGCCGCGATGCGCGACGGGTCCGCTGCGCACCGGCGTCCACAGATCCCCGCCGAACTGCGGCCCCACCACTTCCACGTCGTAGCGAGGGGCGAGCAACCGCGCGAGAAGATCGGCCCGTCCGGTCGCGTTATCGGACAGATCGAACGACAGGACGGAGATTTTCATGTCCTCCTCCACGGCCCCCGCTGCGGTTCACGGAGTGTCCGGTCGCACGGACGGCCTGGCTCGCGCGAGAACGGCCGCGTAAATGCGCTCGGTGTCCTCCACGTGCACCTCGGGGCTGAACTCCGCGACGGCCCGCCGCCGGGCCGCCAGTCCCATGGCCCGGGCCCGGGCGCGATCCCGAATGACCGCCTCGAGCGCGCCAGCCACGGTCTCCGGCCGTCCGTCATCGAGCAGCCAGCCCGTCTCGCCGTGGACGATCATCTCGGGCAGTGCGCCGATCCTCGGGGCCACCACCGGACAGCCGGCCGCCATGGCCTCGAGCGCGGCTCGGCAGGACTCGTCCGACCCGGCGGCCATGAGCACGACGCAATCGAGGGCGGCCAGCACCTCCGGGAGGTCGTGATCCCGATACCCGGCGAAGATCACGCGTTCGGCCAGACCCAGCTCCACCACGCCCGCCTCGACCGCGGACCGGGCCTCACCCTTGCCGACGAGCATCAGCCGGGCCTCGGGGAGCCGCGTCAGCAGCTCGCGGAAACCGGCGAGGAGCGCACCATGGCCGCGAGAGGCGGCGAGGCGTGCCACGCAGCCGATCGTGGGCGCATCGCCGATCTTGAATTCGTCGCGAATCGCGCGCCCGCCGCGCGGGAGGGAGAATCGAGCGACGTCGGTCACGCCACGCACCCGGAACACCCGACGGGATCCGAAGCCGGCGCCGGCGCACGCGGCCCCGATCGAACCGCTCACCGCAATTGCCGCGTCCGTCCGGGAGTAGAGCCACGAGGCGAGGAATCCAGCCCTGACCGCGCGCGCGTTGTGGAAGGTCCTGACAACCGCGGCCCCGCCCCGCGTCAGGCCGGCGAGCCAGTGGTCGTGAGAGTGGTGGGCATGGACGATCTCGACAGCCTCGTCCCGGACGATCCTGCGTAACCTGGCGAGATCCCTCGCGAGTGCCTGCGGCGATGTCCCGTCGAGGCTCAGGGTGTCGAGCGGCTCGATTCCCGCCGCACGCGCCTTGGCCTCGAACCGGTCCCCTCGGATGATGCCGAGGAGCACGCGGTGTCCCCGAGCCCGGAGTCCCACCACCAGTCTCGTCACGGGTTCGGCACTTCCCGTCCACCACCGGTTCGCCGCAAGCTGGAGAATCGTCATGCGAGGTCCTCGTACAGCGCGATCAGCCGATCGACGCACAGGTCGCGCGAGTACCGCGTCTCCACCAGCCGGCGTGCCGAGTCGGCCCGCCGCCGCGCCGCTGCCGGGTCGCGCAGGACCTCGCGAATGGCGGCGGCAAGCGCCGACGGATCGCCCGGCGGCACCAGGAGTCCCGTCTCTCGGTCCACGACGACCTCGGGGACGCCGCCGATCGCCGAGCTGACGACGGGCACGCCGACCGCCATAGCCTGCAGCAACGACTGAGGAACGCCCTCCGTCCTGGTGGACGCCAGGACGAAGCAGTCCATGAGACGGAGAAGGGACGCCACGTCGCGACGAAAGCCCGCGAACCGAACCGCCCCCGCGAGCCCGCGCTCTGCGACGAGCCCTTCGACCCACTGTCGCCGGATGCCGTCGCCGACGAGGAGGAGCCGAGCGTCGCCGTACTCGCCTCGCAGGGCGCAGAACGCGTCCAGAAGGTGCTGGTGGCCCTTCGATCCCCGGAACATCGCGATCGACCCGATCACCGGGCGCGCGCCGTCGACTTCGCGCAGCGCCGCGTCACCCGGCCGACCCGCCGCGAACGCGGTCAGGTCGACCCCCGCAGGCAGGGTGACCACGGCCCCGGGCCGCACGCCGCCGGCCAGCATCAGCTCCCGGATGGCCTCGCCGCTCGTCACCACGCGGTCGGCGAGCCAGGTGTAGACGGGGTTGAGCCCACTCCGGATCGGGATCGACACGTGCCGGGAGCGGACGACTGGAACGCCGGCGAGCCTCGCCGCGCATCCGCCGACCCAGGCGTCGACGGAGCTGTGCGTGTGCACGAGATCAATCCGCTCGCGACGGACGACCGAGGCGAGCCGGAGCGTGGCCCTGACATCCCAGGCCCCGCGCATCAGGACCTCCACGGTCTCGAGCACCGCTCGCTTCGCTTCCGCGATGATGCGGCTTCCCGGCTGCGCCGCGAGGACCACCCGGATGCCGCGCTCGCGGAGCCAGCCGGCCTCCGTCACGATCCTGATCTCCTGCCCGCCCCAGCCTCTGGAGGATTCGGTGTGCAGCACCGAGG
>CAZWXA010000008.1:12995-26072 GCA_964637755.1 uncultured bacterium
ATCCTGATCTCCTGCCCGCCCCAGCCTCTGGAGGATTCGGTGTGCAGCACCGAGGAGAAGACTGCACTTCGTGCCGCGTTCATGGGGATTCGTGGGCCTTCGCGGGGAGGCTCAGGGCCGTCGTGACGGCCGCGGAGACTTCTTCCGGGGTGATCGCGCGCATGCAGACATGGTCGATCGGGCAGCGCGTGTAGAAGCAGGGCGCGCAGGGGACGGGCTTGGCGATGCTGGTCGCCGGTCCGCGGGGCGCCGTGAGCGTGGGGTCGGTCGGGCCGAACAGGGTGACGGTCGGGGTGCCGAGGGCGGCCGCCAGGTGGGCCGTGCCCGTGTCACCGCTTACGAGCGCATCGAGTCGCGCGAGCAAGGCGGGAAGGAGGCCGGGACGGTCGCGGCCCACCAGCGACGGGGGAGGACTCATCGCTCCGGCCCGGACGCGTCCTTCCAGAGCACGGGCCTCGGAGGTTCCGAGCAGGACCGGTGTCATCCCGTTTCCGCGGAGGAGATCGCAGAACCGAGCCAGGTGGTCAGCCACCCACACCTTCGATGCGCCGAACGCGGCGCCGAGATGGATCCCGACGAGCGGCCTTCCCGTCGCCCCGCCCGCCGACAAGAGTTCCCCCACGGCGGTGGCGCTCGCATCATCGCTCGGGGGCCGCAGCGTCGGCTCGCGTGTGATCGCGGCAATTCCGAGGGGGGTGAGGAGCACCAGGTACTCGTCGATCTGGTGGAGCCTCGGTGCGGGCAGCGGCACGGGATGTGTGAGCAGCATTCCCCGCCCGGCGCAATCGTAGCCGATCTGCCGCCGCGCGCCCCAGTACCTCGCCGCGAGAGCCGCTTCGAGCGAGTTCGGCAGGAGCAGGACGGTGTCCGGCCTGAGGCGCGCGACCGAGTCGGCGGTGCGGAGCCGGCCCGCCCAGGCGCGCGGGTAGGTCACGCAGTGCTCGGCGAGGTCCTGGCCCGCAACCAGCGCGGCCCAGGGACCGGCGACGGCGATCTGCGTCTCCGGAGGGAGCCCGGCCCTGAGAGCTCGAAGCGTGGGAACCGCCATGACAGTGTCGCCGAGCCAGTTCGGGAGGCGGACGACCAGGTTCACCGCAGTACCCGGGACAGCGCCGCATTCCAGATCTCCGTGCCCGAGAGCAGCGTGAACCGGACACCGAGCACGTAGAGCGGGATGCCCTGCAGGCTCGACTCGCCGAGACGGACCCAGTCCTTCTCGGTCGTGACGAGCCCCTCGGCACCCGCACGCTCCGCCCGCGCGATCAGCCCGTCGAGATCCTTGCGCGAATACCAGAAATGATCCGGGAACGCCTGGAAACCGCAGAGGACGACCTGGACGGCTTCGAGCGTGCGGCGAAACGACTCCGGCCAGGCGATGCCGGCGAAGCCGAAGAGGCGCCTGCCGGCCAGCACCGTCGCTGGCTCGCTCCCGTCCCGTCCGGCCTGCCGGCAGAGCACCGGCTCGTTGACGGCCGCGATGACGGGCACTCCCGGAGCGTGCCGGGACACCGCACCCGCCACGCGCTCGAAGGCCTCGGGTCCCGGCCCGCCGGTGACGACGATCAGGTGGGCACGCGCCAGAGCCTCGAGCGGTTCGCGCAGCGGCCCGGCCGGCAGCAAGCGGCCGTTTCCCCACGGGCTCGCCGCCCGCACGAGGACGACGTCGAGGTCCTTGACGAGGCTTCGATGCTGGAAGCCGTCGTCCAGCACGACCGCCGTCGCTCCGAATCTCGTCACCCCGAGCCGCGCCCCCTCGTACCGGCTCGCAGCAACGACCACCGGGACGCCCGGGAGCCGCCGGGCGAGCAGCCAGGATTCGTCACCAGCCGCCTCCGCATCGAGCAGCGTCTCCCGGCCGTCTGCGACGACCTGCACGCCCTTCGATCGCCGGCGGTAGCCGCGGCTGACGATCGCCGGGCGAGCACCGAGTTCGCAGAGCGTCCGGACCGCGTACTCGACGGCGGGCGTTTTCCCCGTCCCGCCAACCGTGAGATTGCCGATGGAGACGACCGGGCACGGCAGGGCCCGGCTCCGGACGAGCCCACACTGGTAGAGCCACTCGCGGGCCTGAAGCAGACCGCGATACCCACCCGCGAGAGCACGCGTCGCGACACCCGACTCCCCGTTCTCCCATCCGCGGACCACGCGAGAACTCACGGCCCGAAGCACGATCAGTCAACGTCGGGGGGAGCGACCGCCGCTCCCCCCGACACCCCCCAACGGGATCCCGCGGAGCATTGCCTCCCACGCGCTCGGCCAACGCCGCGGGGAGCGACCGCCGCTCTCCCGCCACCCCGGTCGTCGTGGAGGACAATTTTGTCGCGCCCTCTCAGTCATCCGTCGCGCCCGGGGCGTAGAGGAAGCGGTCGATCAGCGCGAGCGTCTCGCGCACGGCGCCCTGGCGCGCGGCCACGGCCCGGAAGCCCGCTTCACCCATCCGCGTCCGGAGCGCCGGGTCGGACAGCAGGCGGGTGAGCGAGCGCACGAGCCCCCGGGCGTCGTCGACGACAAGTCCGCCGCCCCCGTCGATCAGGATCTCCGCGCTCTCGCGGAAGTTCGTCGTGTGGGGGCCGAAGAGGACCGGCTTGCGCTTGAGCGCCGCTTCCAGCATGTTGTGGCCGCCGGAGGGCACGAGGCTGCCCCCGACGAACACCACGTCGGCGATCTGGTAGAGCTGCGCCAGTTCGCCCACCGTGTCGAGGACGATCACGGCCTCGCGCCGCTGCGCCACCGGCAGGCCGCTGCGCCGCACGACCGGCAGGCCGCGGCTCCGGACCAGGCGCTCCACCTCCTCCACGCGCTCCGGGTGCCGCGGGGCCAGGATCAGCACGAGGTCGGGCTCCGCGGCGCCGACCGCCTCGTGCGCGTCCAGCACGAGGCGCTCCTCGCCGTGGTGCGTGCTCCCTGCGATCCAGACCTTCGTCTCCGGCCGAAGGCCGAGCAGCCGCCGCCAGAGCGCAGCCTGGTCCGGGTCGTCCGCGGGCGCGTCGTGCTTGATGTTGCCGGTCACGAACACGCGCTCCGGCGGGGCGCCGAGACCGATGATGCGGCGCGCGTCCTCCTCCGAGCGCATCCCGAAGACCGTGACCGAGAGGAGAAGCTGTCGCATGAAACGCCGGACCCGCCGATAGCGGCGGTACGAGCGGTCCGAGATGCGGCCGTTGGCGAGCATCACCGGGACGCCCCGGGCGGAGAGGGCGCGGAAGAGGTTCGGCCACAGCTCCGTCTCGAGGACCACGAAGAACCTCGGCCGGTTGCTCCGGATCGCGCGCCGGACCGGGCCCGGGAGGTCCAGCGGACTGAACCGATGCGTCGCGATCCCGGCCAGCCGCCCCTTCGCCACGCGGGCGCCCGTCTCGGTCACGGTGGTCACGACGATCGCCAGCTCCGGGTGGGCGCGATGGAGCCCCTCGACGACGGGCACCGCGGCCATCGTCTCGCCGACGGAGACCGCGTGCACCCAGGCCGCCGGGCGATCCGCCGTGTCGTTCCCATAGAACCCGAGCCGCTGCGCCGGGTTGATGCGGACCCCGCGGGTGAGCCGCCGCCAGACCGCGATGGGCGCATAGGCGGCGACGAGGCCACCGAAGCCCGCCGTGTACACCGCGTACGCGAGACGCCTCACGATGTCACACCTCGGCGGCGTGAGCCGGCGCGGCACGGGTGACAGTGTACACGGCCTCCCCGAGGCGCGTCAGGGCGCCGCCGAGCGCCGCGCCGCTTCGCTCACCCGCGCGAGCGCCGCCTCGAGGTCCTTGCGCGCCACCTCCCGGCCCCGCCCCTCGACCGGGACCGGCTCGCCGAACACGACAGCGCCGCGGGCGAACGGCCTCGGAATCTCGAAGCCGTCCCAGCTGGCGAGCCGCCACGACGGCCACGCGGCGAATGCCACCGGCACGAGCGGTGCTCGCGCCAGCTCCGCGAGCGCGATCACTCCGGCCTGCGCCTGCTCTCGCGGGCCACGGGGACCGTCGGGCGTCACCGCGACGTCGTGGCCGTCCAGGCCGAGGCGGGCGAGCCGCCGCAGCGCGCCCGCCCCGCCGCGGCTCGTCGACCCGTGGACCACGCCGAGGCCGAACCGCCGGACGAAGCGGGAGAGCAGCTCGCCGTCACGCGACCGGCTCGCCATCACGTGGACGGGGCGCGCCCCGTGGCTTCGGCGCAGGCGCTCGTGCACGAGCGGGATCATCAGGATCTGTCCGTGCCACACGGCGTAGACCAGGGGCCTGGACGTCGACCAGTACGGAGCCACGTGGGTGGCCCCGACCACCACGATCCGCATCGTCCCCGCCAAGGCGCGCACGACTGCTTCGGCCAGCGGCGGCAAGGCGAGGGGGGCGAGGCGGTTCCAGTGCCTCACACGACGGCACCGATCGCCCGAAGAATGGAGCGCGCCGCGCGGAGCCCGACGCCTGGCGGGCCGAAGCGTCCCTGGATCTCGCCGAACGCCCTCCGCTGCGCGGCGAGGGCAGCGGGGTCGGCGAGCAGACGCAGGGCTTCGCGAGCGATGTCGTCCCCCGTGACGCGGTCCTGGTACAGCTCCGGCGCCACGGTGCGGCCGAGCACGATGTTCGGCAGACCGATCCACCGGATGCGGATCAGGAGGAGCAGCATCCGGTACGAGACGTGCGAGACCCGGTAGCAGATGAGCATGGGCGTCCCGATGAGGGCCGCCTCGAGCGTCGCCGTCCCGGACGCGACGAGAAGGAGATCGGCCGCGGCCATCACCGCCTGCGCGTCGTTCTCCACGATCTCGATCCGGGGCGTCCCCGCCACCCGCGCCGCGACCGCCTCGCGGCTCACCGTCGGCGCGAGCCCGAGGAGGCAGCGCGAGGCGGGGTGGGCCCGCGCAATCAGCGCCATGGCCTCCCGCATGGCCGGGAGCATGCGCTCGATCTCCAGGGCGCGGCTGCCCGGCAGCAGTCCGAGCACGAGCGCGTGCTCCTCGATCCCCAGTCTCTGCCGCGCTTCGGCGCGCGAAGGCGCGCTGGCCAGGCTGTCGACGAGCGGGTGGCCGACAAACTCGACTGGGACACCGGCGGCGTCGTAGAGCGGCACCTCGAACGGGAACGCCGCGATCACCCGCGACACGAGTCGCGCGATCTTCCGGATCCGTCCGCCGCGCCACGCCCAGATCTGCGGCGGGACGAAGTAGATGACCGGCACCCCCGCCCTTCGCGCGGCCTTGGCGAGACGCAGGTTGAATTCCGGGAAGTCGATCAGGACGAGGGCGCGGGGGCGCGGGGGAGTCCGCAGGATGCCGGCGAGCCGGCGATAGGTCCGGTACAACCCCGGCAGCCCCCGGATCGCCTCGCTCCCGCCGACGACCGCGTCGCCCGTGACGTCGGCCAGGATCTGCATCCCGGCCGCCGCCATCCTCCGGCCGCCCATGCCGAAAAGGGGCCAGGCCGGAGCGAGGGCCTTGAGCCCGCGGCAGAGAGTCGCTCCGTGCAGGTCACCCGAGGCCTCGCCCGCGACCAGCATGATCCCCGGCGCGCCGTCGGCGGCGCCTCCGGCCCCGCCGAGGCTCATCGGTCGGGAACGGGGACACTGACGACGCTGATCTCGGCGCCATCGGCCATCTCGACCGTCCGTGCCCGCTCGAGGACGAGGACCCGCCCGGCCTCGATGGCCAGCGCTCCCGCCCGGCCCGCCACCATCACCTCGATCGTCTCGGGACCGACGGCAGGGACGTCGAAGCGATAGTCATTGTCCAGCGCCACCGCCTTGACGACGACGGCGCCGGGACCCGTGAGCGACAACCCGCGCCGAATCGCCTCGGTCGTCCCCTCGCTCGCCTCGACGGAGGCCACGAGGCCGCGCTTCAGCACGACCGTCTGGCCGACCCCGGCGGCGCACAACTGTCGCGCCACTCGCAATCCACGGGAGATGTCGTCCCGCTGGCCGTCGGTCACGTCGATGCGCCCGAGGAGGCCCGCGCCGGCGATCCAGTCTCCGAAGAACGCGCGTTGATCCAGCACCTCGATGCCGAGCGCATCGAGGAGGGCCACGACCCCGCGGATCAGCTCGGCGTCGCTGAGGCCCCCGCCCCCGAGCGCCATGTCCGCCGCCCCCAGGGCGTCCCCCTCCATTCGGAGCAGCTCACGAGTCCGGAACGTGCCGATGAAGAGGGCCGTCGAGACCCGCTCGGCGCTGAGCCCGTCCAGCACGGCAGCGATGTTCGAGACGCTCGAGGGGATCACGCGATCCGCCGCGCCGTCGAGTCCCGGCGCGTCCCCGAAGGTGAACGCCACGACCCGATAGCCGCGCCGCCGGGCTTCCGGCGCGACGCGGGCCGGCAGGACGCCGGCCCCACACATCAGACCGAGGGTGCGCTCCACGGAACATCCTGCGGCCACGCCACCTCACCCTGCCCCTCGCGGATCATCCGCTCGATCTCGAGGGCCACGCCGAGCGACCGGAGGTCGTCGCTCTCCGGAAGATCCAGCGTTCCCCGCTCGCGCGCCTGCCGCATGGCGCGGATGAGGTGCAGGAGCTCGAGCTTCAGCGGGTTCTCCTTGTGCACGAACAGGTGCTCGACGAAGGACGCTTGACGGTAGCGGATGGACTCGCGGTTGAGCGTGTACTCCTGCGCGGCGCGCCGGTGGATCCGGATGTCCTGGTCGGTGTAGTCGAGCACGATGTACGCGTCCGGCTGGGTGATGGCGAGCGTCCGGATCTTCTGCTCTGTCGCCCGGCTGGCCGTGATGCTCGCGATGGTGCCCGAGGCGAACTGGATCTGCACGTTCGCGACGTCCGGGAGATCGGCGTGCAGGGAGCTGCCCAGGGCCACGATCCGCCGCGGCTCGGAGTCGACCAGGCCCAGCACGATGTCGATGTCGTGGATCATCAGGTCCATCACCACCGTGTCCTTCCGGACGCGGGGGACGAACGGCCCCAGCCGCCGCGACTCGATGAGGATCGGGCGGTCCACGATGTTGCGCAGTTCCTGCACCGCGCCGTTGAACCGCTCCACGTGCCCGACGTGCAGCACCGCGCCGCTCGCCCGGGCCAGGCGGAACAGCTCGCGGGCCTCCCCGAGCGACTGGGTCATGGGCTTCTCGACGAGGACGTTGACGCCGGCCTCGAGCAGGTCGCGGGCGACCGCGAAGTGCGCGTCGGTCGGCACGGCGACGCTCGCCACGTCCACCCGCCCGACCAGCTCGCGGTGGTCGGCGAAGGCGAGCGTGTCGTACTGACCGGCGACCCGGCGCGCCCGCTCGAAGTCTATGTCCACGACGCCCACCAGATCCACGTCCCACAGTTCGGCGTAGACGAGCGTGTGGTACTGCCCCATGTGGCCGGCGCCCACCACCGCTGCCCGCACCCGCTCGGATCTCGCCATCAGTACACCCGCTCCCCCTCGCTGTCGGGCGCGTCCTCGCGAGTGAGCGGCCAGCGGGGCGGGCCGCAGATCCCGCGCTTGGACGCCTCGATGAACTGCACGAACCGGAGCACGTGCGGCGTCGGCGGGATCTCCTCGCGGATGCGATGGAGCGCGCTCTGCGGCGAGAGCCCCGATCGGTACAGGATGCGAAACGCCGCCCGCAGCAGCCGGCGATCCTCGGCGTCGATGCCGGCGCGCCGCAGCCCGATCACGTTGATCTCCCGCGCGGTGGCGGGGACGCCGTCGACCGTGGTGTAGGGCGGGACGTCCGACACGACCTTCGAGCACCCGCCGACGTAGGCATGGGCGCCGACCCGACTGAACGGGTGGAGGCCGGACAGGCCGCCGATGGTCGCCCGCTCGTCGATCTCGCAGTGCCCGGTGATCCCCGCGTAGTTGATGACGATCACGCCGTCGCCGAGCCGGCAATCGTGGGCGACGTGGCTCATGGACATGAGCAGGCAGTCCCGACCGATGACCGTGAACGCGCCGGCCGTACCGGCTCGATGGATCGTGACGTATTCACGCAGGGTCGTGCCCGCCCCGATCCGGACGCCCGACGGCGTACCCTCCTTGAACTTCAGGTCCTGCGGCGCCCCGCCGATCACGCAGCCGTGGCCGATCCGGACCCGCGGGCCGATCGTCACGCGTCCCTCCAGGACGGCGTGATGGCCGACCTCGACGCCGTCCCCCAGCACGACCTCCGGCCCGATCACGGAGTACGCGCCGATCCGCACGTCCGCCCCCATCTCGGCGCCGGGCTCGACGATCGCGCTCGGATGCACGCCGTCAGGCCGGGCGGCCACGGTCCGCGGGCGCCGATCGCCCGATCTCCCGCTCCATCGCTTCGAGCCGCCGCTCGAGGTCGCGCACACGGCGGCTCAGTTCCGGCAGCCGCGTCTCGACGGCCGCGATTCGCCTGGCCTCCGACAGCGGTCGAGCGGGTGAGCCGATATAGAGCCCGGCCTCCAGGATGTCGCCCACGACACCCGACTGGCCGCCGAGCACGACACCGTCCCCGATCGTCACGTGGTCCGGGATTCCGACCTGCCCCGCCAGCACGGTGGCTCGGCCGAGGCGGCTCGAGCCCGCGATGCCGCTCTGGGCCGCGACGATCGAATGGGCACCGACCTGCACGTTGTGGGCGACCTGCACCAGGTTGTCGATCTTCGCCCCCCGGCCGATCACGGTGTCGCCCATCGTCGCGCGGTCGATCGTGGTGTTCGCGCCGATCTCCACGTCGTCCTCGACCACCACCGCGCCGACCTGGGGAATCTTCCGGTGGCCGGTGCCGTCCGGCACGTACCCGAAGCCATCTGCGCCCAGCACGGCTCCGGCCTGGACGATCACCCGCTGGCCGATCCGCACCCGGTCGAGGACGACCACGCGCGGGTGGAGCGTCGACTCCTCCCCGATCTCGGCCTCGTGGCCCACGTAGACGAACGGCGACAGACGGACGCCGGCGCCGATGCGCGCGTCGGACTCGATCACCACGAACGCGCCGATGCTCGCCGAGGGGTGCACGAACGCCCCGGGCGAGACCCTGGCGTCCGGGTGGACGCCTGGCGGATACGGCTTGGCGGGGTGGAACAGACGGAGCAACTCGATGAACGCCAGCTTCGGCGCCGCCGTCCGGAGCACGGGACCCGGAAGCGGCTGCAGGTCCGTGGCCGCGACCAGGGCACCCGCCCGCGACGCCCGCGCCGCCCCGTGCTGGCGCGGCTCCGTCAGGACCGCGACGTGCTCGGGCCCGGCGCTCTCCAGCGGCGCCAGGCCGCTCACCACGACGTCCGGGTCACCCTCGAGGACAGCGCCGAGCGCCTCGGCGAGCGCCCGCAAGGTGAACCGCACCCCGTCCGCCATCGGGCTTACTTCTTCCCCTTGCCCGATTCCTGATCGTAGGCCTTGATGACCTCCTCCGTGATGTCGGCCTCGGCCGACGCGTACACCACGCCGGCCCCCTTCTCCACGATCAGGTAGTACTTCCGCTCCTTGCCGACGCGGTCGATCACGCCCGCGATCTCCCGCAACACCCGTTGCCCGAGGCCCTGCTCCTTCTTCTCGAGCTCCTTCCGGAAGTCCTCGAACAGCCGCGTCACGTCGCGCGCCTTCCGCTCGTACAGGTCCTGCTTCTCCCGCCGCACCTCGGCCGTCATGAGCGGCCCCTTCTTCTCGAGCTCCTCCTTCAGCTTCTCGATCTCCTGCCGCTTGCCGTCGACTTCCTTCTGCATGGCGGCCTTGTCCTTCTCGAGCTGCTCGCGCGCGGCGACGCCGGCCGTCGACTTCACGAGGACCCGCCCGAGGTCGACGACCCCGATCTTGAGTCCCCCCTGTGCCTCCGTGAGAGACGGCGCCACGACGCCGCCCGTCAGCGTCACCAGCCCGGCGAACATCGCGACAATCCTTCCTCGCATACCACTCCTCCTAGAAGGGCGATCCGACCGAAAAATGGAACGCCCCGATATCCTCCCCGGCCCGCCTGTCGACGTTGAGGCCATAGTCTACCCGGATCGGACCGAACGGGGAGATCCACCTGACGCCGGCGCCCACCCCCGCCCGCAGGTCGGTCGGGTCGAAGTCCTTTCCGAACCCGTACACGTTGCCGATGTCGGTGAAGAACGCCAGCCGGAGATTGAACGGCAGCGGGATCACGTACTCGAGGCTGCCCAGCAGCTCACTCGTGCCGCCCGTCTTCACCCCGTTCTTGTCGACCGGGGAGAGCGTGCGGAACTTGAAGGCCCGGATCGAGTTCGGTCCGCCGAGGTAGAACCGCTCGAACAGCGGAGGGTCCTCGCCGCCGTACCCCACGATGTACCCCCCTTCCAGGCGCCCCGCCAGGATGTGGTTGAACCAGATCGGCTGGAAGTGGCTCACGGATCCGTTGAACTTGACGAACTTCGAGTCCCCCCCGAGTCCGGCGAACTCGCTCCCGACCGTCGAGTAGGTGCCCCGGCTCGGCGTGAACGCGTTGTCGCGGGTGTCGCGGGCCACCGAGGCGGCGATCAGCGAGGTGACGCGCTCGCCCCGCTCGGACGCCAGGCTGACCGCCGACTCGCCCGCGAGGTCGCTGATCGTGTCGCTGGTCAGGCGGTAGCTGAGATACCAGCGGGCGTAGTCGAGGAACGGGTGGCTGAAGCGCACCGAGGCGCCGAGGCTCTCGAACGTGTAGTCGGTGTAGATTCGCCGCGTGTCGAAGAGGTCGACGCCGGCCGAGAGCGGCCGGTCGAAGAGCCACGGCTCCGTGAAGCTGAGCGTGCCCTGGGTCCCCTTGCCGCCGCCGCGGAACCGCAGCGATACCTCCCACCCGCGGCCGAGGAAGTTGCGCTGGGACAGGTCCAGGGTGCCGATGAGACTGTCGACCGAGGAGAAGCCGCCCCCGATGCTGAACATGCCCGTCGGCTTCTCGACCACGTCGATGTTGACGACGATCTTCGTCTTGTCCGCGCCGGGGGCGGTCGAGGCCTTCACCGTCTCGAAGAAGCCGAGGTTCGTCAGGCGCTGCCGGGCGCGGTCGAGCTTGGCGCTGGTGAAAAGGTCGCCCTCCGCGAACGGGACCTCCCGCCGGAGGATCTTCTCCTGGCTGCGGGAGTTCCCGGAGATGTTGATCCGCTCGACGAACACCTCGGGCCCCTCGGTCACGTCGAAGCGGACGGCGACGGTGCGCTCGTCGGCGTTCTGGCTCACGATGGGGGCCACGTCCGCCGAGGCCCGCCCGATCGTGCTGTAGAGCCGGGTGATCGACTCGACGCTCGCCCGCAGCCTGCCCCGGGAGAAGACGTCGCCGGGCTTGAGCTCGACCTGCCGGCGGACCTCCTCGAGCGGCAGGATGCTCGTCCCCGTGAGGTCGACGCTCCGCACCGTGAACTGCGGTCCCTCGACGACGACGATGGTGATCGTCACGCGCGCCTTCTCGCGCTCCACCACGACCTCGGGGGACTCCACGCGCGCCTGGACGTAGCCGTGGTCGCCGTAGAGTTGCAGGATGCGCTCGACGTCGTCCTCGAGCCGCTGCCGGTTCACCGTGCCGCGCAGGATGAAGTACTGGCGCTCCTGCGTGCTCATGACCTTCTTGATCTGCTTGTCGGTGAGCCCCTTGTTCCCCTTGAGGACGATCCGGTCGATCGTGATGCGCCGGCCCTCGACGACGCGGAACATCACCCGCACGTCGCCATCGCCGAACTTCTCGGTTTCCGGGGTGATGGTGGCCTCGTAGTAGCCCTCTTCCTCGTAGTGATCCCGGAGCCGCTCTCCCGCGCGGCGCACCTCGACGGGGTTGTACACGCTTCCCAGCTTGAGGTCGGCCTTCTCCTGCAGGGTGGCGGTGTCGATCTTGGCGTTGCCGGCGAACTCCACGTCCCGCAGGAAGGGGCGCTCGACGACGACGAAGGTGACCTTCACGCCGCCCTCGAAGTCCTCGACGCGCATCTGGACGTCGTCGAAGAAGCCGAGGGAGAAGATCGCGCGGAGATCGTCACCGAGCCGGCCGGGCACGAAGGGGGACCCGACCGTGGTCTGGACCCGTCCGAGGATGACCGCCTCCTGGACGCGGCGGTTTCCGGCGACGGCCATCTCCTTGATCAGGATGGGGAGCGGCTGGGACTGGGCGGCGACGCCGGCGGGCACGAGGACCGCGAGCGCAAAAAAAATGGAGAGACGCGCTCTCCCCGCTCTGATCAACGATCTGCGCTCGTGCGTCCCGATGTCTTAGTGCTGTGCAAGCTCGAGGGAGGGCTCCACGGGCTTCGCCTCGCGGAACACGAAATTCTCCCCTTCGATATCGACCTCGATTCGCGCCCGCGCCGGGACCTGGCCCCGCACGATGGCCTCCGCAATCGGGTCCTCGACGTGCTTCTGGATCGTTCGCCGCAGCTGGCGGGCGCCGTACGTCGCGTCGTACCCCTTCTCGACCAGGGCCGCCTCGGCGGCGGGAGTCAGGGTGATCTCGATGTTCTTGTCCACGAGCTGCTTGTTGACCCGGTCGATCATGAGCCGCACGATCGACCTGATGTGGTCGACCGACAGGGAATGGAACACGATGATGTCGTCGATGCGGTTGAGGAACTCCGGCCGGAAGGCGCGCTTGAGCTCCTCCAGCACGCGCCCCTTCATCTTCTCGTAGTTCTCCTGGTCGGGGTCCTGGAGAAATCCCGGGGTGGTGCGCTTGCCGATCAGGCTCGTCCCCAGGTTCGACGTCATGATGAGGATCGTGTTCTTGAAGTCCACCACGTGCCCGATCGAGTCGGTGAGCCGGCCGTCGTCGAGCACCTGGAGCAGCATGTTGAAGATGTCCGGGTGCGCCTTCTCGATCTCGTCGAACAGGACGACCGAGTACGGGCGCCGCCGTACCTTCTCGGTCAGGAACCCGCCTTCCTCGTAGCCCACATAGCCCGGGGGGGCGCCGAGCAGGCGGGAGATGGAGAACTTCTCCATGTACTCGGACATGTCGACCCGGACCAGCGCGTTCTCGTCACCGAAGAGGTACTCCGCGAGCGCGCGCGCCAGCTCCGTCTTGCCGACGCCGGTGGGACCGAGGAAGACGAAGGACCCCACCGGGCGCTTGGCGTCCTTCAAGCCGGCCCGCGACCGGCGGATAGCCCGCGCGACCGCAACGACGGCGTCCTCCTGGCCGATGATGCGGCCGTGGAGCGCCTCTTCCATCCGGGCCAGCTTGGCGGATTCCTTCTCCTCGA
>CAZWXA010000009.1:0-25751 GCA_964637755.1 uncultured bacterium
GGAGTCGCGCATCCGGGCGGAGACCATCGCCGCCGAGGACGTGCTGCACGACCTGGGCGCGATCAGCATGATGTCCTCCGACTCGCAGGCCATGGGCCGGATCGGCGAGGTGATCATCCGGACGTGGCAGACCGCGGACAAGATGAAGCGCCAGCGCGGCGCGCTTCCGGGCGAGATCGCGGGGAGCGACAACCTGCGGGCCCGGCGCTACGTGGCGAAGTACACGATCAACCCGGCGATCGCCCACGGGCTCGCCGAGCACGTCGGCTCCGTGGAGGTGGGCAAGCTCGCCGATCTCGTGCTCTGGAAGCCGGCGTTCTTCGGCGTCAAGCCCGAGCTGGTCGTGAAGGGCGGGTTCATCGCCTGGGCCGCGATGGGGGACCCCAACGCCTCGATCCCGACGCCGCAGCCGGTCCTCTACCGCCCCATGTTCGGCGCGTACGGCCGGACTCCATACTCCACATCGGTCACGTTCGTGTCAGGGGCGGCGCTCGCCGCCGGGGTCCCGCGCCGGCTCGGGCTCGACAAGGCCGCCGTCGGCGTGCGACGGTGCCGGGGCCTCGGCAAGCGCGACATGGTGCACAACGACGCCCTCCCGCGCATCGAGGTCGATCCCGAGACGTACGAGGTCCGGGCGGACGGCGAGCGCCTCACCTGCGAGCCGGCCCGCGTCCTGCCGATGGCCCAGCGCTATTTCCTTTTCTGAGCCGACCCGCTACACTCCACCGGATCGATCATGTGGAGCCTGATCCCGAAGGAAGTCCGGTTCTTCGACGCGTTCGAGAAGCAGTCGGCCCACATCAAGCACGCGGCCTCGCTGCTGCACGAGTTGATCCATGACTTCGCGGATGCGCGCGCCAAGGCGTACGCGATCAAGACCGTCGAGCACGAGGCCGACCTGGTCACGCACGACATCGTGAAGCGGCTCAACACGAGCTTCGTCACGCCGCTCGACCGCGAGGACATCCACGCGCTCGCCACCCGGCTGGACGATGTGCTGGATTACATAGAGGCGGTGGGCGAGCGGCTGGTCGTGTACCGCGTCAAGGCCCCGACCTCCGCCTGCCGCGCCTTCGCGAGCGTCATCGTCCGGATCACGGACGTGACCGACCGCGCGGTCAAGTGCCTGCGCACGCTCGATCCCGAGTACCACGTGCACATCACGGAGGTGAACCGGCTCGAGAACGAGGCCGACGCCCTCCTGCGCGATAGCCTCGTCGCGCTCTTCGAGGAGAACGCGGACCCCATCGATGTGATCAAGTGGAAGGAGATCTACGAGACCCTCGAGATCGTGACCGACCGCTGCGAGGACGTGGCGAACGTGATCGAGGGCATCATGTTGAAGATGGCGTAGCCGGCGGTGTCGCTCGTCGCGCTCATCATCGTGGTGGCCCTCATCTTCGACTTCATCAACGGCTTTCACGACGCCGCCAACTCGATCGCCACCGTCGTGTCGACCCGGGTGCTGACGCCGCTGCAAGCCGTTGTCTGGGCCGCGTTCTTCAACGTCGTGGCCGCGTTCGGCTTCGGCGTGAGCGTGGCCACCACGGTGGGCAAGGGCGTCGTGCGGGTGGAGGTGGTCGACGAGTGGGTGATCCTGGCCGGGCTCATCGGAGCGATTGCCTGGGACATCGTCACGTGGTACTGGGGGCTGCCAACGAGCTCCTCTCACGCGCTGATCGGCGGGCTGGCGGGCGCCGCCGTGGTCAAGGCGGGATTCGGCGCGCTGGTCCCCGCGGGATTGATCAAGATCGGCGTGTTCATGGTCCTGGCGCCGCTCATCGGTTTTGCCGTCGGGCTGGGCATGATGGTCGCCATGTTCTGGATCTTCCGGTCCGTGCACCCCGGCCGCGTGGACCGACTCTTCCGCCGCCTCCAGCTCCTCTCGGCGGGGGCCTACAGCCTCGGGCACGGGACGAACGATGCCCAGAAGACCATGGGGGTGATCGCGGTGCTGCTCTTCAGTACGGGACGCCTCGGGCCGAATTTCTACGTGCCCGTCTGGGTGATCCTCGCGGCGCACGCGGCACTCGGGCTCGGCACCCTGGCGGGCGGATGGCGGATCGTGAAGACGATGGGAATGCGGATCACGAAGCTGCGTCCCGTCGGAGGATTCTCCGCGGAGACCGCCGGGGCCCTCACGCTGCTCGGCACGGCCATCGGCGGCATTCCCGTCAGCACCACGCACACGATCAGCGGCTCCATCATGGGGGTGGGGGCGATCACTCGCCTGTCCGCCGTCCGCTGGGGCATCGCCGGCCGGATCGTGACCGCGTGGATCTTCACGATCCCGGCGGCCGCTCTGGTCTCGGCCCTCGCCTGGCTCCTGTTCCAGGTGGCGGGTGTGTGAGCGCTGAAGAGCCTCGGGTGAGACGCGGCGGCTTCCGGCAGCCGTTCGATTTGCGCAGTTGCAGGGAGATCCGGGTGTGGTAGACTCCACCAAAGGTTGTGATGTCAAATTCCGGCGACGCGGGGCGCTGGGTACCGAGGTACCCGGCAGTTGCGTCGTGACTCAGCGAGGCTAACGTGACAGCACGGGCAATGAAGCAGGTTCGGAGCTTCCTCGGTGAGCGCCTCCGCGCGCTTCGCAAGCAACGCGGCCTGAGCCAGGAGCGGCTCGGACATCGGGCCGGGCTCAGCGGCAAATTCATCGGCGAGGTGGAACGCGGCGAGAAGTCCATCTCGATCGACAGCCTCTACCGCGTGTCGGTGGCCCTCGAGGTGCCGCTTTCGACGCTGACCGACGTGAGACCGGAAGGTGAGAAGGCCGCGGTGAACGAGCGCGAGACTGAAAAGATCTTCGCGCTGGTGACGTCGCGTCGTCGGCCGGAGGACATCCGGAAAGCCTACGACGTTCTGCGGGCGCTGTTCGGCAAGGCGTCCTAACACCGCTCTCGAGACTGTCACGGTCGTCTTGCGTGGGCGGCCGTGGCTGTCTCGGCCGTCTTCGTCTGCGCCCGGACTCCCTTCCCTCCTTGCCTCCAGCTCATTGTTGCAACACAATATACCCTCTCGGTGTTGCACGTTGGTGTTACAAAAGGAAGACATATGAGGCATATCGAGGGTGTAGGAGAGAGAATCCGGAAGCGAATGCAGACGCTCGGGTACTGGAAGCACGACAGGCCCGATGTGCGGCGATTCTGCGAAGAGCTCGGATACACGACGCAATATCTCTACGGGTGGCTCCGGGGGCGAACTCCCTCGTTCGCCTACGTGACCCGCCTGGCTGCCGATCTCCGCGTGAGCGTGGAGTGGCTCGCCTTCGGCCATGGTGAAGCGACCGCCGCGCCGGCTCCGCCGGCGAAGCGGACTCGCACAGGCGACACGCGCGCCTCCCCACTCTCCGACGTGAGCAGCCCGCAGGTCGCGCACCGGACGAAACGGCCCGATCACGCGCGGATCGAGCGGGGACAGGTGATCGAGCATCCGCTCGCCCGCATTGGCGCCCTCATGGAGCGGCTCGAGAAGTCCGAGGCCGAGCTGCAGTCCACCGTCGACGCGTGGCGCAGCAGCGAGGAGCGGTTCCGAAAGATCTTCGAGGACGGTCCACTCGGAATGGTGATCTTCGATCCCGCCGCCCGGATCGTCGAGGTCAACCAGCGATTCGCGGACATGCTCGGCTATCCGTCGGCGGAGATGGTCGGCCGGCCCGTGCTGGACTTCTGCCATCCGGTCGACGCGTCCGAGGGCAAGGTGGCGATCGACCGGGTTCTGTCGGGCGACACCCCCTTCGTCAGTGCCGAGATGCGCTACGTGCGTTGCTCCGGAGAGGTCATCTGGTGCCAGATCACGTCGATCGTGGTCCGCAGCGAGCCAGCACCGTACGGCGTCAAGATGGTCCAGGACGTCACCGAGCGCAAGGTGGCAGAAGAGCGGCTGCAGAGTCTCGTCGCCGGCGCGCCCATCGGGCTCTACCGCTCCGCGCCGGAGGGGGACTTCCTCGACGCCAACCCCGCGATGGTACAGATCCTCGGCGCGGCGGACCGGGACGGTCTCCTCGCGATCAACAGCCGGGAGTTCTACGTGGATCTCGCCGACCGCGGGCGATGGCTCGACCTCCTCGACCGCCAGGGGATCGTCAGGGACTTCGAGAAGAAGCTTCGCCGGCGCGACGGCGCGATCATCTGGGCACGTGACAGCGCCCGGGCGATCCGGGGCCCCGACGGGCGCGTCGTCTTCTGGGAAGGCGTGCTCGAGGACATCACCGCGCGGAAGCACGCGGAGGAAGCGACTCGGGCGATGGCCGAGGTGGGTGGCGAGCTGGCGGGGACCCTCGATCTGGCCAGGGCGAGCGCCAAGATCGCCGCGGCGGTGCTGGGGCTGCTCGATGTCCCGCGTTCGGTGCTGTTCCAGCTCGATCGTGAACGCGATGTGCTCGTGTGCGTCGCCGCAGCCGGCGCGGGCGATCACGCGGCGTGGCTCGGTCGGAGCGTGCCGGCTTCGGCCGGCGTCGCGGGCCTGGCGCTCCGGGAACGGCGGCCGGCCTGGTCGCCCGACCTCGCCTCGGATCCCCGGTTCAGCGGACCGGAGTGGATCCAGGAGCGTGTCGCGGCCGAAGACTCCCGGTCGGGGCTCGCGGTCCCCCTGATCGCGGGGGGCGAGGCGCTCGGCGTCCTGAGTCTCGGCGATGCTCGGGGCCGGGCATTCTCGGAGGAGGAGGTCGGGCTCCTCTCGGCGTTTGCCGACCGGGCGGCGCTCGCGCTCCAGGCGGCGCGACTGTACGAGGAGGCGCAGCAGCGCCGGCGCGAGGCCGAGGTCCTGGCCGACCTCGCCGGTCGGATCACCGCCTCGCTCGACCTCGGGGCGGTCCTGCAGGCCGTGGCCGCCGGGGCAAAGGACCTCTGCGGGGCCGATCTGGCCCGCATCGCGTTGCTCGAGCGGGGAAGCGGGGCCATGCTGACCCGCTACTGGGACGGCGCGCGCTCGAGCTCCTACCCGACCCTCCTGGCCGAACCCGGCAAGGGGAGCGGCGGGGTGGTGCTCCTCACGGGGCGCCCGTTCCGAACGAAGCACTACGAGAGCGATACGAGGATCAGCAAGGATTACCTCGATGTCGCGCGGTCGGAGGGCATCATCGCCGACATGGTGGTGCCGATCCAGATCGACCAGCGCGTGGAGGGCCTGCTGTACGTCGACCAGCGCTCGCCCCGCGTGTTCAGCGACCGCGACGAGGCCATCCTGCTCCGCTTGGCGGACTACGCCGCCATCGCCATCCGGAACGCCCGGCTCTTCGAGGACGCGGAGCGGCGCCGGCGGGCGGCCGAGAGCCTCGCGGGCGTGGCCCATCTCGTCTCCCAGTCCCTCGATGCCGAGGAGGTCGGGCAGCGGGTCGCGGACAGCGTGCGACAACTGCTCGGAACCGCGTACGCGTCGGTGATGCGACTCGAGCCGTCGGGCGACCTTCGAGTCGTCGCGTCGTCCGGCTACGCGGCGCCGGTCCTCGAGCGGAACTTCGTCGTGCCGCGCGGCACCTACGTCGTCGGCGCGGCCGTGCGGGAGCGGAGGGCGGTGTCGACATCCGACATCGCCGGCGAGCCGCTGCTGACCCTGACGGCGGAGGACCGCGCGCGGCTCGCGACGGTCGCGGATCGCGCCGTGCTCGCCGTCCCGCTGACGGTCAAGGGACGGGCGATCGGTGCCCTCTCGGTGCGGGACCGGACAGGGCGCGTCTTCGAGGCCGAGGAGGCGCGGCTCGCCCAGGTGTTCGCCGACCAAGCGGCCCTGGCCCTCGAGAACGCCCGGCTGTTCGAGGAAGCCGAGCGGAGGCGCAAGGCGGCGCAGAGTCTCGCCGAGCTGGGCCGGCTCATGTCCGAGTCGCTCGATCCCGTCGAGGTCGGACACCGGATCGTCGAGAGCCTGCTCGCGCTGCTCCGCGCACGGACCACGGCCCTGTACGCGCTCGAGCCGGGATCGGGCAACCTCGTCGCGCTCACGACGGCGGGTGACGTGGACGCCGGCGGGGAGTGGGAGCTCGTTCTCGTGCCGGGCACGGGCGTCGTCGGGCTCTCGGTGCAGGAGCGGCAGGCGGTGTTCACCCGGAACCTGCTCGCCGATTCGCGGGCCGTGGGCGGACCGGAAGCGTCCGCGAGGATGGAGCCCAACCCGAGCACCGCGGTGCTCGGCCTGCCGCTCCTGCGGAAGGGGATGGTGGTTGGGGCGCTGGGTGTCGGCGACCGCAGCGGGCGAGAGTTCACCGACGAGGAGATCCTGCTCGCCGAGGCCTTCGCGGACCGGGCGGTGATGGCGCTGGAAAACGCGCGGCTGTTCGCGGAGACCCGGTCCCAGCGGGACCGCCTGCTGGCGCGGTCGTCCGAATGGACGGCGCCCGACACGACCGGCTCCGCCCGGCGCCCGTGAGCCAATCGGGCTCGCGGGATCCCGTTGGGGGGTGTCGGGGGGAGCGGCGGTCGCGCCCCGGCGTCGACTCAGCGCCTGTGCGCGACCCGGTCTCGCGGGATCCCGCTGGGGGGTGTCGGGGGGAGCGGCGGTCGCTCCCCCCGACGTTGATTCAGTTGATTCAGTAGGCGCGGAGCGGTTCGTAGGCGGTGGTGCGCTGAACCGGGGTGAACCCCGCCTCCCGGATCAGCGCCGTGATCTCCTCCACGGTGATCGTGTTGACGTAATCGGCCGCCCGGTGCACGTTCTCCTCGAAGAGGGTCCCGCCCCAGTCGTCGGCACCGAAGTGCAACGCGACCTGCCCCGCCTGCTTGCCCTCCGAGAACCACGAGGCCTGGACGTGGGGGAAATTATCGAGATAGAGGCGCGAGGCGGCCAGCATCCTCAGGTAGGCGTTCGGCCCCCGGGAGTGCTCGACCCACTTCTCGAGCCGCGTGTTGCCGGGCTTGAAGGACCACGGCACGAAGGCGGTGAACCCGTGATACTCGTCCTGCAGGTCGCGGATCGCGTCGAGATGGTCGAGCACGTCCGCCGGGGTCTCGACGTGGCCGTACATCATCGTCGCGGTGCTCCGCATGCCCTGGCGGTGTGCCTCGCGGTGGACGTCGAGCCAGGCCTCGGGAGGGCCCTTCTTCGGCTCGATCCGTTGTCTGACTCTCGCGGAGAGGATCTCGGCGCCCCCACCGGGCAGCGTCGACTGGCCGGCTTCACGGAGGCGGGTGATCACGTCCGCGACCGGCAGCCCGGACGCCTCGCCGATCGTCCGGATCTCCGAGGCCGTGAAGAAGTGGGGCGTCACGTGGGGGAACCGCCGGCGGGTCTCCCGGACGAGCGTCAGGTAGTAGTCGAGGGGGAGGGCCGGGTTGTGGCCGCCCTGGAGGAGCACGGTCGTCGCGCCCCTGGCCGCCGCGAACTCGACCTTCGCGAGGACCTCGTCCACGGTGAGCGTGTACGCCTCCGGGTCACCGGGCTTGCGATAGAAGGCGCAGAACTGGCAGTCGGTGACGCACACGTTCGTGTAGTTCGGGTTGGAGTCGACGACGAACGTGACCACCCGGTCGGGAAGCCGCCGGAAGCGCTCGGCCTGCGCGAGGGCGCCGAGCTCGAGGAGCGGTGCCTCCCCCAGGAGCCGGAGCCCGTCGGCTCGGTCGAGACGCTGGCGTGCCGCCACCTTGGACTCGATCTCGGCCAGCGCCGGCGTCACGGGGCGGCCCTCAACCTTCCGGAGCAAGCCGCCGGCGGAGCTCTTCGATGGCCCGCTCCTCGTCCGGACCGACGCGATAGGTGAAGCCCCGGAGGTAGCTCGCCACGCCGTGGGCATCCAGGCCCACGTCGCGGCGCGCGGCCGCGATCCGGGGGAGCGCGTCCATCCCGTGGTCGAGCGCGGCGTCGAGGGCGGTGGCGAGTGCTCCGCGCTCACCGTCGCCCAGCGCGGCGCGCACGCCCCAGCGGGCGAAGACGCACGGGAGGCCCGTCCACTCGACCCACTCGCTGCCGATGTCGATGCGGTGCGCGGCGGGGTGCCCGCCGTGAAGCGCCCGCAGGGCTCGATCGCCGATGAGGAGGAGGGCATCGCAGGGCGCATCGGACTCGACCCACGCGCGCGGCGTCACCGCGTACCTGGAGGCCAGGAGCAGCCGCAGGATGCGCACGGAGGTCGACGTCTCGTCGGTCACGCCGATGACGGCGCCGTCGAGCTCCTTCGGCGTCCGGTCGGAAAAGAGGATCACGCTCTGCGCCGGACCGTTCGTGGCGATGCCGAGCGGGAGCGGCGTGAGCGCGTGCTCGAGCCGGAAGAAGTCGACGAGCGAGAGCGGCCCGGCATCCACCTCGCCCGCCGCCAGCGCGCGGCCCAGCGCCCGGGGGACGAGCGGCCGCAGGTCGTGGCCGTGCAGGTCGAAGTAGAACGGCTCGGAGTTGAGGTACGGGATCCTGCCGACCCGCACGTCAGTCCCAGACCCGGACGACGTTGTAGAGCGCGTCCCGCTCCACGGGCACCTTCCCCGCGTCCCGGATCAGGCGGAGGAGCTGCTCCCGGGCCAGGCCCGCCGGGCTCTGCGCCTTCGCCATGTGGGCGATCTTCTCGTCCTCGAGCGTGCCGTTGACGTCGTCCGCGCCGAAGTGGAGGGCGATCCCGGCGGTTGACTCGCCGAGCATGACCCAGTACGCCTCGACGTGGGGAAAGTTGTCGAGGAGCAGGCGGGAGGCCGCGATGGTGCGGAGCGCGTCGGCCGGTGGCGTCTGCCGTGGGACCAGCGCCGTCGAGCCCACCTGGTAGACGAGCGGGATGAAGGTGAGGAAGCCGGCGGAGAGATCCTGCTGGGCGCGGAGCCGGAGCAGGTGGTCCACGCGCTCGGCCAGCGTCTCGATGTGGCCGAAGAGCATGGTCGCGTTGCTCCTGATGCCGAGCGAGTGCGCGATCCCGTGGATCTCGCACCACCGGTCGCCATCCGCCTTGCCCGTGTAGGCCAGCGCCCTCGCCAAGCGCTTCGAGAAGATCTCGGCGCCGCCGCCCGGCATCGAGTCGAGCCCGGCCGCCTTGAGGCGGGCGAGCGACTCCTTGGGCTCGATCTTCCAGCGCCGCCAGATGTAGTCGATCTCGGCCGCCGTGAAGGCCTTGATTTGCACCTCCGGGCGGGCGGCATGGATCGCCGCGATCATCCGCTCGTAGTACTCGAACGGCCAGTCCGGGTGGTGGCCGCCCACGATGTGGACCTCGCGCACCTCGTCCCGGATCATGCCCAGGATGTCCTCGATCGAGTTCTCGAAGGCGCCGGCCTGCCCCGGCTTGCGCGCGAAGTCGCAGAACCTGCACGAGAGCACGCAGACGTTGGTGGGATTGATGTAGCGGTTGATGACGAAGTGCACGCGTTCGCCGTGGAGCCGCGTCTTGACCTGGTCGGCCAGCCAGCCCAGGCCGAGCAGGTCCTCGGTTTCGAACAGCAGGAGCCCGTCCTCCCGCGAGAGACGCTCCCGGGCGCGGATCTTCGCGTCGATCTCCGCGAGCCGGGTGTCGGAAAAGCGCACCGGACCTCCTCAGGTCGCCTGGCCTTGCTCAGGTCGCCTGGCCTTGGTCGTCCACACGCGGGTCGACGGGTTCTACTCGACTGGGCCACGCCGAGAGCCTGCTTCGGATGGTACGGACCGCCGGAGTCCCCTGTCAAGGATTGACGGCAGTTGAACGGCCGTGCTATTGCTCGCGGGTCGTGCGACTGGCTCCGAAAGGGAGGTCTGCGTGAGCACGCCCAGAGACGTCGCCCGCCGGATCGACGCGTTCCAGGATCGGGTGGGCCGTGCGGTGTCGTGGTTGATGCTCGGGATGGTCCTCGTGGTCTTCCTTGACGTCATCCGCCGGTACGTCTTCAACCTGAGCTCCGTCTGGGCGCAGGAGCTCGAGTGGCACTTCTTCGGTGTCGTCTACCTGCTGGCGGCGGGGTACACGATGCTCTACGACGAGCACGTTCGCGTGGACATCGTGTACGCGCGGTTCTCACCCCGGAAGAAGGCGTGGTTCGACTTCGTCCTGCTGTTCGTGTTCTTCTTCCCCTCCTGCCTCATGATCGTCTACACCTCCTGGCCCTTCGTGAAGGCCTCGTTCCTCGTCTGGGAGGGGTCCCCCGACCCGGGCGGCCTCCCGGCGCGCTGGGCGCTCAAGTCCGTGATCATCGTGGGCTTCCTCCTCCTGATCCTCCAGGGGATCTCCGAGGCGATCAAGAACTTTTACGTGGCGATGGGCTGGGAGGCGCCCTCGGCCAAGGTCAAGGAGATCCACTAGCCGTGCTGCCCACCGACCAGCTCCTCGGCGCCCTGATGTTCGCCGGGATGATCCTGTTCCTCTTCTTCGGCTTTCCGGTGGCGTTCAGCCTGACGTTCACCGGGCTCTTGTTCGGCCTCGCCGGCGCCTGGCTCGGGGTGCTGCCCACGACGTTCTTCGACCTCCTGCCGCTGCGGATCTGGGGCACGATGACGAACTTCACCCTGCTCGCGGTGCCGCTCTTCGTCTTCATGGGCGTGGCCCTCGAGAAGTCGGGACTCGCCGAGGAGCTGCTCGAGACGATGGCGCTCGTGTTCGGCAAGCTGAAGGGCGGGATCGCGATCTCGGTCGTCGTGGTGGGCGCCATCCTGGCGGCCTCGACCGGCATCGTGGGGGCCAGCGTGATCACGATGGGGCTGGTGTCGCTGCCGACGATGCTCCGGCGGCGATACGACAAGCGGCTGATCACGGGGACGATCTGCGCCTCGGGGACGCTCGGCCAGATCATCCCCCCGAGCGTCATCCTGATCCTCCTCGGCGACATCATGGGCGTCCCGGTTGGCGACCTCTACATCGGAGCGGTGATTCCCGGGCTGGTCCTGGTCGGGCTCTACATCCTCTACATCGTCGTGCTCGCTCAGTGGAAGCCGCACCTGGCCCCGCCGATCCCGGCGGAGGAGCTGGCGGCCTTCCGCGGCGAGGCGGTCAAGCGGGTGGCGGTGGCGCTGGCTCCGGCACTCGTGCTCATCGTGGCCGTGCTCGGCTCGATCTTCGCCGGGATCGCGTCGCCCACCGAGGGCGCGTCGGTGGGCGCCGCCGGCGGCCTCCTCCTGACGATCGTCAAGGGGCGGTTCTCCTACGCCATGCTGAAGGGCATCATGGAGGCGACGACGCGGATCACGAGCCTGGCGTTCGTCATCCTCGTCGGCGCGAACACGTTCGGGCTGGTCTTCCGGGGCCTGAACGGCGACAAGCTCATCCAGGACTTCCTGAGGGGGCTCCCCTTCGGCGCCTACGGCGTCCTGGCCCTCGTCATGGCCGTGATCTTCTTCCTCGGCTTCTTCATCGACTTCTTCGAGATCTGCTTCATCCACGTGCCGATCCTCACCCCGATCCTCGTCTCCCACTTCGGCTTCGACCCGGTCTGGCTCGGCGTGGTCATCGGCGTGAACCTCCAGACGTCGTTCCTGACACCCCCGTTCGGCTTCGCGCTCTTCTACCTGCGCGGCGTCGCCCCGGCGGAGATCGAGACCACGGACATCTACCGCGGTGTGGTGCCGTTCGTGGCCCTGCAGCTCATCGGTCTCTCGCTGGTCATCGCTTTCCCGCCGCTCGTCTTCTGGCTGATCGGGGTCTTTCGCGGCTAGCCCCCGGCCCGCCCTCGGCGAGCCCGGATTATTCATGAACGGCGGCACCGGGAACCGGACGGGTGGCGCGGCGGGCGGGGCGCCCCAGGAGGCGAGCCGGGGGACCCCACACCGGGCGGGGGTGGCGAGCCGAATGGGGCTGCCCGCCGCGACAGGACCCGTCCGCCTCTCGGGTGATCCGGTCATGAATGGTCCGGGCTCGCCGGGGGCGAGCCGGCCGCTCACGCGTGGGCCAGCGCGCCGCGCGGGCGCGGGGCGCACGCTCGTGCCGGGGGCGCGGCGTGATAGGATGCGTGTCGGATCGCCCGGGACCGAATGCTGAGCGAGGAGACGATTCTTCTCATCCTCTGTCTTGTCGCGGCGGCGCTGCTCATCGTCGCGCTGCTCGACGTGCTGTGGCCGGCGCACGAGCGCGGGTTTCGTGCGCGTTCCAGGCGACCGCGCGGCGGCCGGCGGGTCGATCGGGCCAGAGATCTGCCGGATCGCGCGCGCGGAGGGACGGGGGCGCCGGCGCGACCTCCGGGAGACCGCGACCGTGGGGCGCCGGTGGTGGCCGGCGACAGGCGCGCGCGTCGAATCGCGACCGTGTCGGTCGCTCCCGCCCCCTTCGATCCCGAACCGGCGGGCACCCCGCCCCACGAGGCGGCGGCACACCGCGAGGACCTGGCCGCGCCTTCGGTCGCGGAACAGGGCCGTCCCGGCGAGACGCCGGCGCTCGCCGTGCCAGCGACGGCCACGCTTCCGTTCGAGGAGTCCTTCGCGCTCTACCAGGGGAAGCGCTACGCCGACGTCATTGCCCGCGCCGCGCCCGCGCTCGAGCGCCACAGGGAGGGAGGGGAGCCGGCGCGCGAGATCGCGGCGCTCTGGAGCATCGTGGGGCTCTCGAAGCAGGCGCTCGAAGACGCGGACGGCGCGCGCGCGGCATTCGAGCAGGCGATCCAGGTGGCGCCAGCGGCGGAGCGCGCGATCTATCGGCGCCACCTCTCGGCCCTCGCGCTGGCGGTCGGGCGCAAGCTGATCGGGCGGGCGGAGGTGCCCCCGGACCCGGCCGGCGATGAGCGGGTCGCCGCGCTGCGGGACGCCGTGCTGTGGCTGCGCCAGGGGCTCGCGTGCGTCCCAGACGACGAGAGCCTGCTGCAGGCCCTCGATCGAGCGCGGGCGGATCTGTGGGGTGCGTACGCCGATGCCGCGGCGACCCTGGTCCAGCGCCAGGACTTCCATGCCGCCCGGCGGCTCATCCGGGAGGCGCTCGCCGCGGAAGGCGTGCCGGACGACCGGCGGCGGCAGTTCGAGGACCTGCTCACCGCCACGTTCAGCGGCGAGATCGGTCAGCTGACCGCGCAGGCGATCCGGATCATGCAGGACGCGCGGGAGCGGGAGGCGCTCGCGTCGCTCCAGCGGGCCGAGGGCCTGCTGGCGATGATCCCCGACGAGGGGTTGACCCCGGGCCGGCGCGAGGAGGTGAGCGGCCGGCTCTGGTGGGGCTACACGAGGCTCGGCGCCCGGCGCGTCGAAGCCGGGGAGTACGAGAACGCGCTCGAGCCCCTGTTTCACGCGCTCAGGTTCGGCGAGATCTACCCTGCGCGCCGGCAGGAAACTTGCGCCGTGCTGGTCCGCGCGCTCGACCACGTGACGGAGGCGCGGGTCGAGTCGATCGAGCGGCTGCTCACGGCGGGACAGCGGGGTCTCGCGGCCCAGGAGGGGGTCCGGTTGCGGGCCGTGCTTCGCGAGGGCTTCGAGGCGGGCTTGAACGAGGACGACCTCGGGCCGGCGCTGATGCGGAGTCGCCAGGTGCTCGACGAGGGGGACCCCGCGTGATCCCGTTCGTGAAAGGCCACGGCCTCGGCAACGATTATCTCGTCCTGACACAGGACGGCGTCGGGCGCGAGCTGTCCTCCGGCGCGATCCGCCGCATCTGCGACCGGAACCGGGGCGTGGGCGGGGACGGCATCCTCCTCCTCGTGCCCAGCACGCAGGCGGACTTCGGTCTGCGAATCTTCAACCCGGACGGCAGCGAGGCCGAGAAGTCCGGCAACGGGCTGCGGATCTTCGCCAAGTACCTCCACGACCACGGCCTGGCGAAGTCGACCGTCTTCACCGTGGATACGCGGGGCGGCATCGTCGAGTGCGCGTGTCACGTCGTCGGCGGGCGCGTGGCCGCCGTGACGGTCGAGATGGGCCGGGCGTCGTTCCGCGCGTCCGACATCCCGATGACCGGACCCGATCGAGAGGTGGTGGGCGTGCCGCTCGAGGTGGGCGGCGCCGTCCTCACCGTCACGGCGGTGACGGTCGGCAACCCTCACTGCGTGGTCTTCGCGTCACGCCTGGACGAGCAGGAGGTTCGCCAGCTCGGACCGCTGATCGAGCACCATCCCGCCTTCCCGAAGCGGACCAATGTCCAGTTCGCGCGCGTTGCCGCCCGCGACGCCGTGGACATTCTCGTCTGGGAGCGCGGCGCGGGCTTCACCCTGGCGTCCGGATCGTCCTCGTGCGCCGTGGCCGCTGCCGCCGTGAGGAACGGGCTCACCGATCGGCGCGTGCGGGTGCGCATGCCGGGAGGCGAGCTGGGCGTGGAGGTGCGCGGCGACTGGTCGATCCGGCTCGAGGGGCCCGTGGAGGAGGTGTGCACGGGCCGGCTGAGTCCCGAATTCGAGCGCCAGCTCTGATCCGGCGCATCTGCGTCTTCTGCGGCTCGAGAGGCGGTGTCCGGGCGCCGTGACCCTCGATCGGCGCCGGCGCCCTGCGGAAGCGGGCGCCACAGCTGAGGCAGCGCTGTCCCTGGGCTCGGGGTCTGGCACCCTCGTTGACGGCCAGATTTCCGGGAGGTTTTCAGCCTGGCATCGGGGCTGCATCGGTCTTGTCCGACGCCGAAACCGCCGGACCCGTGGCGGGGCAGGGGCGAGGTGAAGCCCGGGGAACGAGGTACGGGATCGGCCTCGATGGAAGGAGGTTTCTTGCGGAGCGGAACGGTGGACGTGGCCCACGGCAGATCTGGAGGCGGATGCGGCACGGCCCCAGTGGGCACGCCACGATCGGTCTCGGAGATCATGACGGCGCCGGCTCTGACCGTATCGCCGGCGACCACGGTGGCAGAGGCGCGAGGCCTGCTCAGGAGCCAGCGGATCCGGCATCTCCCCGTGCTGAAGGACGGACTCCTCTGCGGGATCCTGTCGGATCGCGACCTCCGGGGCGCCAGCGATGGGTCGGTCACGGTCGACCGGCTGATGACGCGGACCGTGTTCGTCGTCGCGCCGGACGCGTCGCTCCGCGACGCCGCCCGGATCTTCCGCCAGCGCCGATTCGGCGCACTGCCGGTCGGGAAGGGGCGGGAGGTCGTCGGTATCGTCTCGATCGTGGACGTGATGAGCGCGCTCGACGAGGGCGATGCGAGATCCGCGCGCCCCCCCTCGTCCTCCCTCCTGACGGAGAACACGACGAACATCGTCAGACAACTCTCACGAACGGAGAACCGAGGCGAACCATGACCATCGATACCCAGGGGCTCCCGGCGAAGAGCGCGCTTCGCGAGAGGGTCACCCGGCAGCTCACGGGCGCGCTCGGTGCCCTCGACGTCACGCCGGTCACCGCCAAGGTGACCTTCTTCGACGACAACGGACCCAAGGGGGGGGTCGCCATCCGGTGTGCGCTCACCGTGCGCCTGCCTCACCGCCCGGTCCTGCGCGTGGAACATGTTGCCGATACGCCGCGTCGTGCCTTCGACGCGAGCTTCGCGGCACTCGAGCGCCAGCTCGCGAAGTACCGCGAGCTCGGGACGGAACGAACCCGCCGGCCGAAGAAGTACTACGCGGCCAAGCGGCTCCTGACCGGGGACCTTTCGGCCGGGGACCGAACTCCGGCGAAGGGCGCTGGAGGAGGAGAGCGGCGATGAAGCTCTACCGGCGGATCCTCCACCCGACCGACTTCTCGAAGGCGTCGAAGCCGGCGTTCGAGCGAGCGGTGTCGTTCGCGAAGCAGGAGGGCGCCGAGCTCCTGCTCGTGCACGTCATGGTCCCGCCGGCGCCGTTCGTCGGCGACGGGTACGTGTCGCCCAAGACCTACGAGGACATCGAGGCCGCCGCGCGCCGCTCGGCCGAGTCGCAGATGCAGGTGGTGCTCGCCAGGGCGAAGAAGGCCGGGGTGCGAGCCGTCGGCATCCTCGCCGAGGGCGCGCCGTTCGACGAGATCGTGCGCACCGCGAAGCGCAAGCGCGCCGACGTCATCGTCATCGGCACGCACGGTCGCACCGGCCTCTCGCGGTTCTTCCTGGGCAGCGTGGCCGAACGCGTGGTCCAGTTCGCGCACTGCCCCGTCCTGACGGTTCGGAGCCGGTAGACGCCGGCCGGGGAGGCCGGAGGGGACGACCGTGCCGTGGGGGGATGGGACGCGAGTCGTTGTACAGGTGAGCCAGGCGCGAGACGGCCTGGCGGGCGGCCGGCCGGGGAACTCGGCGGGCTCGTCCGTCAGGTGAGCGTGCCGCCATCGAGGACGATCGTGTGACCCGTGACGTAGGAGGACGCGTCGGAGGCGAGGTAGATCACGGCGCCGACCATCTCGTCGGGTTGGCCGGTCCGGCCGAGCGGGTTCGTCCCGAGGTACTGTCCGAGGATCTTCTCGTTCTTCCAGAGCGCCTCGCTGAACCGGGTTTCGACGAGCCCGGGCGCGATCGCGTTCACGCGGATTCCGAAGGCGCCAAGCTCGCGGGCGAGCACCTTCGTCAACATGACGAGGGCGGCCTTCGACACGCCGTAGGCGCCGATCATGGTGGGCACCCGGAAGCCGCCCGTCGAGGCCACGTTGATGATGGCGCCGCTCTTCTGCGCCATCATCACCCGCGCGGCCTGCTGGCTGGCGAGGAGGCACCCCTTGACGTTGACCTCCATGATCTTGTCCCAGGCCTCCGGCGTGATGTCGACGAGCGGCCCGAAGACCGGGTTCGTCCCGGCGTTGTTGACGAGCACGTCCAGCCGCCCGAACTCGCGGGTGGTCGTGGTCACGAGCCGCTCGATGTCGTCGCGGCGGCCGGTGTGAGCGGCGACCGCGAGTCCCCGCCGACCGAGACCGCGGATCTCCGCGGCGACCGGCTCGAGGTCCTGCATCTTGCGGCTGGACACGACGACGTTCGCTCCGGCGGCCGCCAGGCCGAGAGCGATGGAGCGTCCGATACCGCGCGACGCTCCCGTGACGACGGCGACGCGCTCGTCGAGGCGAAACTGATCGAGGGTCATCGCCGTATCATATACGAATCATGGTAGTTTGTGACCCGTGCTGCTGAATCTCGCCGTCATCGCCTACGTGGTGGCCACCGGGCTGGCTCTCGCCTACCTCGTCCAGCGCCAGGAGGTCGTTCACCGGCTGGGGACTCTGGTCACAATAGGTGGCTGGGGGCTCCAGACAGTCGGCCTCATCGTCCGGACGGTGGAGAGCGGACGGCCACCGTTCTGGAGCTTTCCGGAAGCGGTCTCGGTGGCGGTCTGGACGGCGGTGCTCCTGGCGCTGTGGACCGAACGGCAGTCCGGGATCAAGGTCCTCGGGGCGTTCGTCCTGCCCGTCGTCGTCGTCCTCAGCATCTCGCGGACCGTGGCCATGCCCGGGCTCGACGCGATTGCCCCGACGCTCCACAACACGTGGATCACGGTGCACGTGATCCTGGCCCTGCTGGGCATCGCGGCCTTCGTCCTGAATTTCGCGGGCGGGATCATGTACCTCCTGCAGGAGCGCCAGATCAAGGGGCGGCGCCCCGGGGCCTTCTACTACCGGCTGCCGTCGCTCGAGACGCTCGACCGCCTGACCTTCAGGACGCTCACGCTCGGTTTCCCGTTCCTCACGGTCGGGCTCATGCTGGGGGCGCTCTGGGCGGGCCGCCTGGACCCGCTGATCGCCTCCTCGGCCGTGGCCTGGGTCATCTATGCCCTCACGCTGGCGGGCCGGGCCGTGGCGGGCTGGCGCGGCCGGCGGGCCGCCTACTTCGCGATCATCGGCTTCGCCGCGCTCGTGCTGACCCTCGGCGCCGGCTTCCTGATGCCCGGGCCCCACGGGTCCTGACGTGGGCACCCTCTTCGTCGCCGGGCTCAACCACCGCACGGCCCCGGTGAGCGTGCGCGAGCAGCTCGCGCTCGAGGCCGACAAGGTGCGGGAGATCCTCGGTGACATGGCGGCCGGCGGCGCCCTCAGGGAGGTCATGCTGCTCTCGACGTGCAACCGGGTCGAGGTCTACGGCGTCGCGGACGCTCCCGGCGAGGCGCGCGCGGCGGCGTTCAGGCACCTCTGCCAGCAGCGCGGCCTCGAGCTGGCGAGCGTCGAGCCGCTGCTGTACACGAAGACAGAGGCCGAGGCAGTCCAGCACGCCTTCCGCGTCGCTTCCAGTCTCGACTCCATGATCCTGGGCGAGCCGCAGATCCTCGGCCAGGTGAAGGACGCGTTCGCTCTGGCCCGGAGCTGTCAGACTCTCGGCCCCACCCTCCACGCGCTCTGGATGAAGGCCTTCGCGGTCGCCAAGAAGGTGCGCACCGAGACCGAGGTGGCGAGACACGCGGTGTCGGTGTCGTTCGCGGCGGTCGAGCTGGCCAAGAAGATCTTCGGGGGACTGGACGGGCGCCCGGTGCTGCTCGTCGGCGCCGGAGAGATGGGCGAGCTGGCCGCCCGCCACCTGGTCGACCAGGGCGCGTTCCCGGTCTACGTCGCCAACCGGACCTGGTCGCGGGCCGAGGACCTGGCGCGCTCGCTCGCGGGGACCGCCGTCCCGTTCACGGACCTCGAGGCGACGATGGCCCTGGTGGACATCGTCGTCACGTCGACGGGCGCCCCCGAGCCGATCATCCAGCGCGAGACCGTGCAGCGGGCGATGCACCTCAGGCGGTCCCGGCCGCTCTTCTTCGTCGACATCGCGGTGCCGCGGGACGTCGATTCGGCCGTCAACCAGATCGACGGTGTCTTCTGCTACGACATCGACGACCTGACCCAGGTGGTCAACGCGAACCTCCGGGTACGCGAGCGCGAGGCCCAGCGCGCCGAGGCGCTGGTGCGGTCGGAGGTCGAGCGCTTCGTGGCCGGGCGGCGGGACCAGGACATCGTCCCGACCATCGTCTCGCTCCGCCAGCGGACCGAATCGATCCGCCAGGTCGAGGTGGCCAAGGCGCTGGCTCGGTTGCCGGACGCCACCCCGGAGACCCGCCAGACACTGGAGGCGCTCTCGAACGCCATCGTCAACAAGATCCTGCACGCGCCCATCACCAAGCTCCGCGAGTCCTCACGGTCGGGGCACGGCGGCTCCTGGACCGCGTTCGTCCACGAGCTGTTCGGGCTCAGGCGGGACCAGGGCTGAGGGTGCGGACCACCGGCGATGGATCGGCGCAGGAGCGGACGACGCGACACGAAGGTCTCGATCGCCCCGCGCGGGCGCCCGGCGCGCCGGACGAAGCGCGGACCGGGCCGGAGGCGGTGTGAGACTCCGGATCGGCACCCGGGGCAGCGCGCTCGCGCTGGCGCAGGCCCGCACGGTTGCGGACGCGCTCGGCGCGTGCGGTGTCGAAACCGAACTCATCCCCATCCGGACGGAAGGTGACCGCCGCCTGGAGGCGAGACTGGCCGACATCGGTGGCAAGGGTCTGTTCGTCCGCGAGATCGAGGAGGCGCTGCTCGCGGGCCAGGTGGATCTGGCCGTGCACAGCCTCAAGGACTTGCCCGCCGAGCTTCCACCGGAGCTCCTGCTGACGGCGTTCCGGCCACGCGAGGATCCCCGCGACGTGCTGGTCTCACCTGGAGCACGCGCGATCGAGGGCCTCCCGCGGGGCGCGAGGGTGGGGACGTCGAGCGCGCGCCGGCGTGCGCTCCTGCTCTCGGTGCGTCCCGACCTCCTGATCCAGCCGATGCGTGGCAATGTCGACACCCGGCTGCGCAAACTGGAGGAGGGCGCGTGCGATGCGCTGGTCCTCGCCGCGGCCGGGCTGGCCCGGCTCGGCCTGACGCCAGCGAATGCCCGCCCCCTCGAGCCGGAGGAGTTCGTGCCCGCCGTCGGACAGGGAATCGTGGCGATCGAGACGCGGGCCGACCACGTGTCAGCGGGCGAGATGGCCCGTGAACTCGACGACCGGCGCACGCGCGCCTGCGCCCTGGCCGAACGCTCCTACCTCCGGCATCTGGGTGGCTCGTGCAACACGCCGATGGGCGGTCACGCGACACTCGAGTACGCGTCCCTGCGGGTGACGGGGGTCGTACTGAGCGAGGACGGCACGCGGTCTCTCCGCGATGGCGTCACCGGCGCGCCCGAGGACGCGGAGGAAATCGGCCGCTGGCTCGCCGAGTCGCTGCTGGCCCAGGGGGCGGCGAAGATCGCCGCGCTGAACCGATGAGACCGGCCGCGTCCTCGCCGCCGAGCGGTGCGCCAGACGCCCCGCCCTCCCGCAGGCGACCGCAGGTCCACGGCTCCACGCGCTCTCTCGACCCGGAGCTTCGCGTCTTCCGGGCCGAGAACGGCCCCGCGAACGGGCCTCTCGCCGCGGCTGCCGGCCAACCGGGGCTGCGGGACGGCAGCCGGATGCGGGCGTGGGGCGCACGGGGTCGAGGGTGAGACATCCGATCCGTCCGGTACAATGACGTGATGGCCGCCCGTTCCCGGGTCCAGGCGCTCCCCCTGTCCGGTCGCCGTGTGCTGATCACGCGAGCGGCGGCCCAGGCCTCGTCGTTCGCCAGGCTGCTGAGAGAAGCGGGCGCCGAGGTCATCGAGGCGCCGACGATCGCGATCGAGCCGCCCGAGAGCTGGGAACGGCTCGATGACGCGGTGGCCCGCCTCTCGGACTTCGGGTGGGTCGTCTTCACGAGCGTGAACGGGGTGATGATGTTCGGCACCCGGCTGCTGGCGCACGGCCTCGGCTGGGAGACGCTGGCGCAGGCACGGGTCGCCGCGATCGGGCCGGCGACGTCCGCCGCGCTCCGGTCTCACGCGATCCGTGTCGAGGTGGTGCCCGGCGAGTATACGGCCGAGGGCCTCGTCGAGCGCCTGCGCCCGCTCATCGAGCCCGGTGACAAGGTCCTGCTGCCGCGGGCCGCGGAGACCCGTGACGTGCTCGTGCGCGAGCTTCGCGCCCTCGGCGCGGCGGTGGTCGAGGTCCCCGCCTACCGGATTCGCGCCGCCCTCGACGGCGCGAGGCGGGCCCGGGCGGCCCTCGAGCGAAACGAAATCGACGTCGTCACGTTCACCAGCTCGTCCACGGTGCGGAACTTCGCCGCTCTGTTCACGGACGAGGAGCGCCGGCGGCTGCTCCCCCGGGTGGCGGTCGCCGCCATCGGGCCGATCACCGCGGCCGCGGCCGCGGCGCTCGGGCTCAGGACGAGCATCGTGCCCGGCGAGTACACGATTCCAGCGCTGGCGCAGGCGATCGTGGAGTACTTCTCCAGCGCCAGTGCCAGTTCCGGCGCAGGCGAAAGGAGCTAGGGATGGCCCATCCGGTGTACCGCCCCCGGCGGCTTCGTGAAAAGACCCTCTTGCGGAAGATGGTGCGCGAGACGTCCCTCGCCGTCGACGACCTCATCCTTCCGCTGTTCGTCGTCCACGGCCGGGGTGTCCGCGAGGCGATCACGCCGATGCCGGGACAGTACCGGCTGTCGGTGGACGAGGCGGTGAAGGAGGCCAAGGACGCGGCCGGCATGGGCATTCCCGCGGTGCTGCTCTTCGGCATCCCGGAGGACAAGGACCCGCGCGGATCGGAAGCGTACGCGGACGACGGGATCGTCCAGCAGGCGACGCACGCCATCAAGGACACGGTGCCGGATCTGCTCGTGATCACCGACGTGTGCCTGTGTGAGTACACGAGCCACGGTCACTGCGGCGTCGTCGAGGAAGGGCGCGTCAAGAACGATCCGACGCTCGAGCTGCTGGCGCGCACCGCGGTGTCGCAGGTCGAGGCGGGGGCGGACCTCGTGGCGCCCTCGGACATGATGGACGGCCGGGTCGCCGCCATCCGCGAGGCCCTCGACGAGGCGAACTTCAGCGAGACGCCGATCATGGCCTACTCCGCGAAGTACGCCTCGAGCTTCTACGGCCCCTTCCGCGAGGCGGCGCAATCCACCCCGCAGTTCGGCGATCGCCGCTCGTACCAGATGGATCCTGCCAACGTCGTCGAGGCGCTCCGGGAGGTCGCCCTCGACATCGACGAGGGCGCCGACATCGTGATGGTGAAGCCGGCCCTCCCGTATCTCGACGTCGTCTCTCGCGTGAAGGCGGAGTTCGGGCTGCCACTCGCGGCATACTCCGTGTCGGGCGAGTACGCCATGATCCGTGCGGCGGGACGGCTGGGGTGGCTGGACGAGGAACGGGCGATGATGGAGGTGCTCGTCTCGATCCGCCGCGCCGGCGCCGACCTGATCATCACCTATTTCGCCAAGGACGCCGCCCGCGTCCTCGAATCGCACCGCGGCAACCAGTAACCGCCTTGAACATCTCCGCCAAGGGCGAGTACGCCATCCGGGCGGTGCTCGACCTCTCGATGCATGCGTCGGCGGGGCTCGTGTCGATCCAGGAGATCGCGTCACGGCAGTCGATCCCGCAGCGCTACCTCGAGCAGGTGCTCCTGCAGCTCAAGCGGACCGGGCTGCTCACGTCCAGGCGGGGCGCGTCGGGCGGGTACCACCTCTCGCGGCCGCCCGAGGAGATGACCGTCGGCGAGGTGCTGCGCGCCGTGGAGGGCGCCACGGCGCCGTTCGGTACGATTCGCGAGACCCGCCGGACCGGCCGAGACCGGCGGGGCGACCTCAGCGAGCTCTGGGAGGAGCTGTCGGCGGCAGTGTCCCAGGTCATCGACCGCTTGACCTTCGCCGAGCTCGCCGCCCGCGCCGCGGAGCGCCAGAGCCTCGCCCGCCCGATGTACCACATCTGATCCTCCGCTGATCCTCCGCCCCTGCCCTCGCCCCGGATGCCTCGAGAGACGCATCGGGAGTCGCCGCGAACCCACGAAGCTCGGGGGTCCCCCCGCGGACGCGGGCGTGGCCGGCGGAAGGCGCTGACAGGGGCCCCAGGACGGATCCTCGCGCAGTCCGGTTACAATACGCGGGGCCA
Organism: uncultured bacterium; assembly: GCA_964637755.1. Taxonomy (GTDB): domain Bacteria; phylum Methylomirabilota; class Methylomirabilia; order Rokubacteriales; family CSP1-6; genus AR9. The sequence continues at coordinate 22,568 of CAZWXA010000009.1, forward strand.
TTCCGCGCTCTCGCGCGCGGCGCGGAGCCGTGGCCGTGAGAGGACCCGGCCGCGAGGGCGCACACCCGACGCGGGGCGCACCACTGCGAGGAGCTCATGAAGCCGAAGATTGCCGACAGCGTGCTTGATCTGATCGGAGACACGCCGATCGTCCGGCTCCACCGGGTGAGCAAGCCCGGCGGTGCGACGGTGCTGGCAAAGGTCGAATCGGCGAACCCCGGCGGCAGCGTGAAGGATCGGATCGCCGCCGCGATGATCGAGGACGCGGAGCGGCGCGGTGTCCTCACGCCGGGAGCCACGATCGTGGAGCCGACGAGCGGGAACACCGGGATCGGGCTGGCGATGGTGGCGGCGGTCAAGGGCTACCGGCTGATCCTGACGATGCCCGACGACATGAGCGTGGAGCGGCAGCGACTGCTCTCGCGCTTCGGCGCGGAGATCCAGCTCACGGCGGCCATCGAAGGGATGACGGGAGCGGTGTATGCGGCGACCGAGCTCTGCCGCGAGCACCCCGAGTACTTCATGCCCCAGCAGTTCCAGAACGCGGCCAACCCGGAGGCGCATCGGCGCACCACGGCGGTCGAGATCCTCGAGGCCACGGACGGCCGGCTCGACGTCTTCGTGGCCGGGGTGGGGACGGGCGGGACCGTCACCGGCGTCGGCGAGATCCTGAAGGCAAAGGTCCCGCGCATCCGCGTGGTGGCGGTCGAGCCCGCGCGCTCGCCGGTCCTGTCGGGCGGGAAGGCCCGACCGCACGGGATCCAGGGGATCGGCGCCTCCTTCGTCCCCGGCGTGCTCAACCGGAGCGTGCTGGACGAGATCATCCTGGTGCGCGACGAGGATGCGACGGCGATGTCCAGGCGGCTGGCGCGCGAGGAGGGGCTCCTCGTCGGCATCTCGGCGGGCGCGAACGTGTTCGCCGCGGCCGGCATCGCGGGCTCCCTGTCGCCGGCGGAGACCGTCCTCACGGTTCTCCCGGACACGGGCGAGCGCTACCTGAGCCTGTCGTGACGACCAGAGAGGAGGATCTCCGGAGGATGATCGGATGAGCGTCCAGGTGTACATCCCGACTCCGTTCCGGCGGGCGACCAACAACCGGGACCGGGTCGAGGCACGACCGGGCAGCGTCGCGCGGCTGCTCGACGAGCTCGAATCGACCTTCGTCGGGCTGCGGGGCCTCGTCCGCAACGAGGCGGGCGCGGTCCATCACCACGTCAACATCTACGTCAACAGCGAGGCCATCGAATCCCTGCAGGGGCTCGAGACGCCCGTCGAGGATGGCGACGAGGTGGCGATCATTCCGGCGCTGGCCGGTGGCGCGTGATCGCCACGGCGGAGGAACTGGCGGAGATCCGGCGCCACGCCCTGGCCGACTATCCGAGCGAGTGCTGCGGCGTGATCCTCGAGCGGGAGGCGGGTGAACGCCTGCTGATCCGGCTGCGGAACATCCAGGACGAACGGCACAGGACCTGTCCGTCGAGGTATCCTCGCACGTCGAACAAGGCGTACGCCGTCGACGGCCAGGAGTGGTTTCGGTCCGTCTGTCGGCGTGAAGACCAAGGGTACCGAGTGGCGGTGCTCTATCATTCGCACATCGACACGGGCGCGTATTTCTCCCAGACCGACCGGGACAACGCGCTGGGAGGCGGCGACACGCCGGGATATCCCGATACCGCCTACATCGTCGTCTCGGTCGAGAATGGTCGGGTCGGCGGCCAGGCAGCCTTCCGGTGGAATCGAGAAGGGCGCGATTTCCTGCCGGTCGAGCTATAGGGACCCGGTGAGGATGGACCGCGCCCTTCTGCGTTCTCCTGAGGAGGAGCCGGGATGAGTCGATCGGACGTGTTGTTCGCTGCCGCCCAGCGGGTCATTCCTGGCGGCGTCAACAGTCCCGTGCGGGCTTTCCGCGGTGTCGGCGGCCGGCCGTTCTTCGTCGACCGCGCCTCGGGCTCGCAGATCTTCGACGTCGACGGCAACGCGTACATCGACTTCCTGGGGTCGTGGGGCCCGCTCATCCTTGGCCACGCCCCGCCGTCGGTCGTCGAGGCCGTGGTGGGGGCGGCGCGCCGGGGGACGAGCTACGGCGCCCCGACCGGCGGCGAGGTCGAGATGGCCGAGGCGATCACGGCGGCGTACCCGTCGATGGAGATGGTGCGGCTCGTCAGCTCCGGAACCGAGGCGGCGATGAGCGCCATCCGCCTGGCGCGGGGCGCGACCGCGCGCGACGTCATCCTGAAGTTCGACGGCGGCTACCACGGTCACGGGGACAGCCTGCTCGTCCGTGCGGGGTCGGGCGGAGCCACCTTCTCGCTGCCCGATAGCCGGGGAGTGCCGGCGAGCCTCGCGGCGCTCACCGTCACCGTGCCCTTCAACGATCTCGGAGCCGTGCGGCGCGCGTTCCGGGAGCGCGGCGGGGACATGGCGGCGGTGATCGTGGAGCCGGTGGCGGGCAACATGGGCGTGGTGGCGCCCGCGCCGGGGTTCCTCGAGGGGCTGCGCGCCGTGACCGACGAGGCGGGCGCGCTCCTGATCTTCGACGAGGTGATCACGGGATTTCGTGTCGCCTACGGCGGTGCCCAGGCCCTCTATCGAGCCCGCCCCGATCTGACGTGTCTGGGAAAGGTGATCGGCGGCGGCCTGCCGGTGGGTGCGTACGGGGGGCGGCGCGACCTCATGGAGCACGTGGCGCCGCTCGGCGGCGTCTACCAGGCGGGCACGCTGTCCGGGAATCCACTCGCGGTGGCCGCCGGCCTCGCGACACTCGAGCGCCTTCGGGAGCCCGGCGTGTACGGGAGGCTCGAGCGGCTCGGCGCGATGCTGCAGCGCGGGCTCGAGGCCGCGGCGCGAAAGGCGGAGATCCCATTCACGGTCAACCGCGTGGGCTCGATGCTCACCGGCTTCTTCTCCGACGGCCCCGTCACCGACTACGCCTCCGCGAGGCGGGCGGACACGGCCCGGTACGCGCGCTACTTCCACGCCATGCTGGCGGGCGGCGTGTTCCTGGCGCCGTCGCAGTTCGAGGCGGCGTTCGTCTCCCTGGCCCACTCCGAGGACGATCTGGAGCGGGCGGAACGCGCCGCGACGAGCGCCATGGCGACGCTCGCCTAGCCCGGACCATTTCATGAACGGATCACCCGAGAGGCGGACGGGTCCTGTCGGTTCCAGTTGCCGCCGTGCATGAATA
>CAZWXA010000010.1:0-24275 GCA_964637755.1 uncultured bacterium
TCGGGAATGGCGCCGAACTTGAGGTGGACCAGCACCCGCATCAGCACCGAGTCGCCGAACGTCATGGCGCCGCTCGGCGGAATGCGTCCGACGACCGACCAGCGAAGCCCGAGCAGCACGGCCGGGATCGCGACGGCGAGCCCGGCCAGCGGTCCGGCCGCGGCGATGTCGAAGAGCGAGTTCCGGTTCGCGACGGGCGACCGCATCCGGATGATCGCGCCGAGGGTGCCCAGGAACAGGGGCGGCGGCGCCGGAATGAAATAGGGGAGACTCACCGACACCCCGTAGAAGCGGGCCGTGAAGTAGTGGCCCAACTCGTGGATGCCCAGAATGGCGAGCAGCGTGAAGGCATAGGGGACGCCCCCGAGGAGCCACGCCGCGCCTGGAGACGACGCCGAGCCCGCAAAGGTGGGCGAGCGGAAAACGAGCGCACCCGCGAGGAGAGTCGACGCGCACGTCAGGAGGAACAGCACCACGTTGACGGCGACGCGCGAGCGGACCACCGTCTCGGCGAGGGGGACGGCGTGGACGGCGACCCGCCCGTCCTCGCGGCGGAGAAACGGCGTGTACCCGAAGGGCTTGAAGCGGGTGCCCATCAGGTCGGCCGCGCGCGCCGGCTCGAGCAGCAGGTCGCCGCGAAGGACGATCGTCCCGCCCTGCACGTACCGGTCGCGCACCGTCATCAGATCGTCGACGTTGCGCCGGAGGACGTCCCCGATGATGAGCAGGTCGTCGCTCGGAGGCGGGCCGGCGCTGGCCTCGCGGCGGAGACCGGGCCAGAGGCGCATGAAGGGAGCCTACCACACGGCGAGGCGACCGACCACGCGGCGCACCGCCTCGAGGCCGCCGTCGAGGTACATGGCGCCGACCAGGGCCTCGAACGCCGTCGCGAGCACCGATTCCACCGCGCGCCCGCTGGTCTGCTCCACGCCGCGGCCGACCCGCAGCATCTCCCCGAGCCCTAGCCCGGCGGCCCAGCGGGCGAGATTGGCGCCCGACACGAGCGCCGCCCGGCGCGGCGTCAGCACTCCGACCGGGGCGTCCGGGGCCGCCCGCAGCAAATGCTCCGCGACCACGAGCGCCAGCACGGCGTCGCCCAGGAGCGCCAGGCTCTCGTTGCTGACGGCTTCCGGGTGCTCGTGGGCGTACGAGGCGTGCGTCAGGGCGCGCTCGAGGAGTACCGGATCGGAGAAACGGCAGTCGAGCCGGCGGGTCAGGTCGGCGAGCGGACCGAGGGCCGTCATCGAGACGCTCGCCACGGGCGGGAACCGCCCCGCGGCGACGCCGCTATCCGGGGTACCTCCGGAACGCCAGGGTGGCGTTCGTCCCGCCGAACCCGAATGCGTTCGACAGCGCCACGTCGATGGGCTGCTTGCGGACCTGGTTCGGCACGTAGTCCAGGTCGCAGTCGGGATCCGGCGTGTCGTAGTTGATCGTCGGGGGGAGAATGCCGTGGTGGAGCGCCAAAACGGTGGCGATGGCCTCGATCCCGCCCGCGGCACCGAGCAGGTGGCCGGTCATGGACTTCGTCGACGACACGGCGAGCCGCCGGGCGTGAGCCCCGAAGACCCGCTTGATGGCGAGCGTCTCGAACTTGTCGTTGTACGGCGTCGACGTGCCGTGAGCGTTGATGTACTGGACCGCGGTCGGGGCGATGCCGGCGTCGTGCAGGGCCGCCGCCATCGCCCGCGCGGCGCCGTCGCCTTCCGGATCGGGCGCCGTCATGTGGTGGGCGTCGCCGGTCATGCCGTACCCGGTCACCTCGGCATAGATGCGCGCGTCGCGCGCGCGGGCGTGCTCGAGCGACTCGAGCACCATCAGGCCCGCCCCTTCCCCGCAGACGAACCCGTCGCGGTCCGCGTCGAAGGGCCGCGAGGCGCGGGCCGGCTCGTCGTTCCGGGTCGACATCGCCTTCATCGCGCAGAAGCCCGCGAACGTGAGGTCGACGATCATCGCCTCGGCCCCGCCCGCGATCATGACGTCGGCGTCGCCCCGCTGGATGAGCCGCGCCGCGTCGCCGATCGCGTGATTGCCCGTGGCGCACGCCGTCACCACCGAGGAGTTCGGCCCGCGGGCGCCGAAGCGTATCGAGATGAGCCCGGACGCCATGTTGATGATCAGCATGGGGATGAAGAAGGGCGAGACGCGGTCCGGCCCCTTCGCGAGGAGGATCTTGTGGGTGTCGAGCAGCGTGGTGATCCCGCCGATCCCCGACCCCACGAGGACGCCGAAGCGGGCCCCGTCCACCGTGGAGACGTCCAGCGCGGCGTCCTCCACCGCCATCACGGCGCCGGCCATGGCGTACTGGAGGTACGGGTCGAGGCGGCGGGCGTCCTTCTTGTCGACGAACTTCAGCGGATCGAACCCGCGCACCTCGCCCGCGATCCGCGTCGGATATCCGGTCGCGTCGAACTTCGTGATCGGCCCGATCCCGGACCTGCCGGACTGGACGGCCTCCCAGAACTCCTCGGTCGTGTTGCCGAGGGGCGTGACCGCCCCCAGCCCGGTGACGACCACCCGACGCCGGCTCACCGGAGTCGTGTCCACCCGTGCCGCCTACTGGTTGTCCTTGATGTACTGGATCGCGTCGCCGACCGTCACGATCTTCTCGGCGTCCTCGTCGGGGATCTCGAGGTCGAACTCCTCCTCGAACGCCATCACCAGCTCGACCGTGTCCAGCGAGTCGGCTCCGAGGTCCTCGATGAACTTCGCATTCGGGTTGATCTCTTCCTCTTCAACCCCGAGCTGCTCGCAGATGATCTCCTTGACACGTTCCTCAACCGGCTTCGCCATGAATCGGTCACCTCCCTCGAAAGAATGAGCCCGCTACATGTAGAGCCCGCCGTTGACGTGGAACACCTGGCCCGTGACGTACGCGGCCCCGTCGCCGGCGAGAAATCGTACCACCTCCGCCACATCCCGTCCCGTCCCGATCCGCCGGAGCGGCACCTGCGCGATCAGGGCCTCCCGGACCCCTGCGGGAATAGCCGCGGCCATATCAGTGTCGATCAGCCCCGGGGCGACCGCGTTCACCAGGATCCCCCAGTGGGCCAGCTCCCTCGCGGCGGCCTTGGTCATCCCGATGAGCCCGGCCTTGGCGGCCGAATAGTTCACCTGGCCGGCGTTCCCCATCGCGCCCGCGGTCGAGGCGATGTTGATGACGCGGCCGCTCTTCTGGCGCACCATCGTCTTCGAGGCCGCGCGCAGCATCAGGAACGCGCCCCGCAGGTTCACCTGCATCACCTCGTCCCAGTCGGCGTCCCGCATCCGGACGAGCAGCCCGTCGCGCGTGATGCCGGCATTGTTGACGAGAATGTCAATCCGGCCGAAGCGTTCGCGGGTGGTGCTGACGAGGCGATCCGCGTCGTCGCGGCTGGCGGCGTCCGCAACCACACCGACAGCGGTTCCGCCGGACGCCTCGATGGCCCGCGCCGAGGCGGCGAGTCTGTCCGCGTCGCGGCCAGAGACTACCACGCCGGCGCCGTCCTCCGCCAGCAGCGACGCGATCGCGTAGCCGATACCGCGGCTCCCGCCGGTCACGATGGCCACCTTGCCGGCGAGCCCCTTCCCGCTCATCAGGCGCGTTCGAGCACCGCGAGCGCCTTCTCGAGCCCCGACGGGTCCTCGATCGCGAACCCCCTCGCGTCGGGGACGATGCGCCGCAGGAGGCCCGTGAGCACCCGGCCGGGACCGACCTCGACGAACACCTCGGCGCCCTCCCCCGCCAGGCGCTCCACGCACGCCGTCCAGCGGACGGGACGCGCCACCTGGTCAACCAGGGAGCGCCTGACGTCGGCGGCCGACCGCGTGACGTTCCCCTCGACGTTGCGGACGACCGGGATCGCGGGATCGCTCACGGACAGGGACGCCAGCTCTTCCGCGAGGCGGTCGGCGGCCGGCTGCATCAGGGCGCAGTGGAACGGCGCGCTCACGGGAAGCACGACGGCGCGAACGCCGCCGCGCCTGGCGGCGAGCCCGACCGCGCGGTCGACGGCCGCGCGATGACCCGCGATCACGATCTGGGTCCCCGCATTGATGTTGGCGACGCCCACGACCTCGCCGTGCGCGGCCTCGGCGCACAGGGCCTCGACCGTCGCGAGGTCGACGCCCATGAGGGCGGCCATCGCCCCGGCGCCGACCGCCACCGCCTCCTGCATGAACTGGCCGCGCTTGCGGACGAGCCTGACCGCCTCGTCGAAGCGGAGGGCCCCCGCCACCACAAGGGCCGAGTACTCGCCGAGGCTGTGCCCGGCCGTCAGATCAGCCGTGAGGCCGTGCTCGGCGCATGCGGCCGCCGCCGCCACGCTCGCGGTGAGGACTGCCGGCTGGGTGTTGGCCGTCAGCGACAACTCGGCATCGGGCCCCTCGAAGGAGAGCCTCCCCAGATCGAACCCGAGCGCCTCGTTCGCCTCGGCGTAGATCGCCTTGGCCGCCGCCGACGACTCGGCGAAGGCCCGCCCCATCCCCACCGCCTGCGACCCCTGCCCGGGGAACTGAAACGCGATGCGGGCGGGTCGCGTCACCAGCGCACCAGGGCGGCGCCCCAGGTGAACCCGCCCCCGAAGGCGGCGAGCAGGATCAGGTCGCCGGGCTTGATGCGGCCGAGGGACCAGGCTTCCTCGAGCGCGACGTACACCGACGCGGCACCCGTGTTGCCGTAGCGGTCCACGTTGACCAGCACCCGCTCCGCCGGCAGGCCGAGGCGCCTGACCGCGGCCTCGATGATCCGGAGGTTCGCCTGGTGGGGGATGAACAGGTCGACGTCGGCGGCCGTGTAGCCGTGCCGCTCGAGGATCGCCGCGGCGCAGTCGCCCAGCATCCGGACGGCGATCTTGAAGACATCGTTCCCCTTCATCTTCGCGTAGTGCATCCGCGCGTCGACGGTCTCGCGCGTCGCCGGGTACCTGCTCCCGCCGCCCGGCTGGTACAGGAACTCCCAGTACTTGCCGTCCGAGTACAAGTCCGTGTCGATGATTCCGCTCCCGTCGCCCGACGGCTGCAGCACCGTGGCCCCCGCGGCGTCGGCCAGGAGGATGCAGGTGCCGCGATCCGTGTAGTCGGTGATCCGGGAGAGCGTCTCGGCCCCGACGCAGAGCACGGTGCGGTACTTCCCCGTCTGGACGTACTGCGCGCCGATCGAGAGGCTGTAGATCGACGCGGTGCAGGCCGCCGCCACGTCCACCGATCCGGCGCGCCGCGCGCCGAGCTTGTGCTGGAGGAAGTTCGCCGTCGACGGAAACGGCATGTCCGGGCTCGTGGTGCCCACGACGATGAAGTCGACGTCCTCCGGGACGAGGTCGGCCCGCTCGAGCGCCTGCTGGGCAGCTCGGAGCGCGAGGTCGGAGGTCGCCTCGCCCTCCTCCGCGATGTGCCGCTCCCGGACACCGGTGCGCTGGACGATCCATTCGTCCGACGTCTCCACCATCTTCTCGAGATCGGCGTTCGTGAGGACGTGCTTGGGCGCATAGGAGCCGACGCCGACGATCTTGGCCCGCTTCATTCCCGGCCTCCCTCCCGTCCCTCGCGCGCCGCCTCGGCCTCCAGCGCGGCCCGGATTCGCTGGTTCAGGTCCGCCGTCGCCCACTCCCGGGCGACGCGCACGGCGTTCTTGATGGCCTTCACCGGCGAGGCGCCGTGGCAGATGATGGCCGCGCCGTTGATCCCGAGCAGCGGCGCCCCGCCCATCTCGGTGTAGTCGACGCGTTTCTTGAAGCGCTCGAAGGCCGGCATGGCCAGGGCCGCCCCGAGCTTCGAGCGCAGGTCGCGCGCCAGCTCCTCCTTGATCATGGAGGCGAGCATCTCGGCGAGGCTCTCCGAGATCTTCAGGGCGACATTGCCCGTGAAGCCGTCGGTGACGACGACATCGCATCGCCCGTTGTAGATCTCCCGCCCCTCGACGTTCCCGACGAAGTTGAGCGACGAACCCTTCAGCTCGTCGTAGGCGTCCTTCGTCAGGTCGTTGCCCTTGCCCTCCTCCGCTCCGACGGAGAGGAGCCCGACCCGGGGGTTGTCGTAGCCGAGGATGTCCCGCGCGTAGACATGGCCCATGACGGCGAACTGGACCAGGTGCCTCGGCTTCGGATCGACGTTGGCGCCCGCGTCGAGCAGGACGGTGAAACCGCGGAGGCTCGGGAGGACGGCGGCGATCGCGGGACGATCCACGCCGGGCAGGACGCCGACGACGAACATCGCGATCGCCATGGCGGCGCCGGTATTGCCCGCCGACACGAAGGCGGCGGCCTCGCCGTCGCGCACCAGGTCGGCAGCGACGCGGAGCGACGAATCCCGCTTGCGACGGAGCGCCTGCGAGGGCGACTCGCCCATCCCGACCACCTGCGAGGCGTTGCGGACCTCGATGCCGAGGTCGTGGGCGTTGCAGCGGCAGAGCTCGCGCTCGATGGCCGCCTTGTCACCCACGAGAATGACGGAGGCGCCGTGCTCGTGTACCGATGCGACGGCGCCCTCGACGATCACGGCCGGGCCGTGATCGCCGCCCATCGCGTCGACGGCTATTTTCAAGCGCCTTCGACCGCGATGATCTCCCGTCCCTTGTAGTACCCGCAGTGGGGACACACCCGGTGTGGCAGTTTCGGTTCACGGCATTGCGGGCAGACCGACCGGGAGACCGCACCCAAGGTGTAGTGGGTGCGGCGCTTCCGCCCGCGGGTCTTGGAGTGGCGGCGCTTGGGCAGGGGCATCGCGAGTTCGCTCCTATCGGGATGAAAGTCGGGCGGCCAGGTCCTTGAGGACGGCAAACCGCGGGTCAGGTGGCTTCGCTCCACAGGTGCAGTCGACGACATTCCGGTTGCTGCCGCACACCGGGCAGAAGCCACGGCAGTCCTGGCGGCAGAGCGCCTTCATCGGCAGATCGAGCGTCGTCTCGGTCTCGACGAGCTGGGCCAGGTTCAGCAGGTCTTCCGCGTAGAAGTCCAGTTCGAGGTCATCGGACGCCAGCTCGACCTCCTCCCGGCCCCGGGCGGGCCGCGGCGCGAAGCGGGCGTCCACTCGGGGCTCGACGCGGACCGGAAACGGGTCGAGGCATCGCCCGCACACCTGCGGCACGATCGCCGCGATGCGGCCCCGGACCAGGACGTCGGCCTCGTCCCGCTCGAGGAACAGCGAGAGCGCCTCGAGCCGCCACGATCGGTCGCGGAAGGGCTCGGGGAGCACCTCCACGCCCTCGACCGACAGGCCTTCCTGCGGAATCTCCGAGACTCGTATGATCATTCTCGACGGCACCAATCCCGGGCGTCCGTCCCGGAGCCGTACATCCGGGCTAAGATCCCGAGAATAAAGAAGTTTTCTGTGAAATCGAGCCAGTATATCGACCACGCCGACCAAAGTCAAGGCATTTGGCCCCCTCGGGCCCCCTCGGCACATGTGCTACGCTTTCGAGAGGAGAAGAGCAATGTCGAATGTCTTGAAGACGGGTGTCCTGCTCGGCGTCCTCACGGCCCTGGTCGTGGCGATCGGGTACGCCGTCGGCGGCCAGAACGGCATGGTCTGGGCCTTCGGGATGGCCCTCCTGATGAATCTCCTCAGCTACTGGTTCTCTGACAGGATCGTCCTGGCCATGTACGGCGCCAAGCCGATCTCGGAGGCCGAGGCCCCCCGGCTCTACGCGATCGTCCACCGGCTGGCCACGCGGGCGCAGATCCCGATGCCGCACTACTACCTGATCCCGACCGATGCCCCGAACGCCTTCGCGACCGGCCGCAATCCCGAGCACGCGGCGGTGGCGGTCACCGAGGGCATCCTGCGGATCCTCGACGAGGGCGAGCTCGAAGGAGTCCTGGCCCACGAGCTGTCACACGTGAAGAACCGGGACGTGCTGATCTCGACGATCGCCGCGACCCTGGCCGGCGCGATCACCTATCTCGCCCACATGCTTCAGTGGGCGGCCATCTTCGGCGGTCGATCCTCGGACGACGAAGAAGGGGGCGCCAGCCCGTTCGGCGCGATCCTCCTCGCGATCGTGGCCCCCTTCGCGGCGATGCTCGTCCAGCTCGCGGTGTCACGGGCGCGGGAGTACCAGGCCGACGCGACGGGCGCCCGCCTGGCCGGGCGCACCTCGGGGCTGGCCCAGGCGCTCGCCAAGCTCGAGCAGGCCTCCCAGGCCGTTCCCATGAAGGCCAACCCGGCCACCGCGCACCTGTTCATCGTCAACCCGCTGAGCGGCCAGACGCTGATGCGGCTCTTCTCGACCCACCCGCCCATCGAGGAGCGTATCGCGCGACTCCGCGCCATGCGTGTCTGACCGCGGGCCGACGCGGCCGTCACGCGCCCGCGTTGACCGGTCCCCCGCGATGGGAGACAATCGGGTGGCTACCGTCGGGTGGCTATCGAATGATCGCTGATCCCGTCGTCCGCGTGCAGGGTCTCCGCAAGGCATTCGGCACGGTGCTCGTGCTGGACGGCGTCAGCCTCGAGGCCCGGCGCGGGGAAATCGTCGCACTGCTCGGCGCCAACGGCGCCGGCAAGACCACGCTCCTCAAGATCCTCGCGACCCTCTGGCGTCCCACGCGCGGGACCGCCACCGTCGCCGGCTTCGACTGCGTGCGGGATCCCGAGCGTGTGCGGGAGCGCGTGGGACTCGTCACCCACGGCACGATGATCTACGACGACCTGACCGCCCTCGAGAACCTGCGCTTCTGGAGCGTCCTGTCGGGGGCCACGGCCAGCGCGGACGACCTCCGGGAGGCCCTGGCGTCGGTCGAGCTCGAGCCGTTCGCCGACGAGCGGGCGAGGGGCTTCTCCGCGGGGATGAAGCGGCGCCTGTCGCTCGCTCGGATAGTGCTCCGGCGCCCGGACGTGCTGCTCCTCGACGAGCCGTTCGCGGGCCTCGACCAGCAGGGCAAGAAATGGCTGGCGGAGTACCTGCAAGCCTTCAAGGCCTCGGGTGGGGCGATCCTCATGGTCACGCACAGCTTCGGGCGGGGCCTGGACGTGGCGGACCGCATCGTGATCCTCGCGGGCGGGCGCATCGCGTTCGACAGGCCGCGTGGCGGCCTCACCCTCGACGAGCTGACGCGGGTCTATGCCCTCCACACGGAGGACGGGTCGTGAGGTTCGCGCACCGCGCCTTCATCGTTGTCTGGAAGGACCTCACGATCGAAGGTCGCTCCAAGGAGACCTTCAACGCGCTCCTCTTCTTCTCGCTCCTCGTCATGTTCATCTTCCAGTTCGCGCTCGGGGCCGACCGCGAGCGACTCGCCGCGGCACTGCCTGGTCTCCTCTGGCTCGGGTTCGTCCTGAGCGGCCTTCTCGGGCTCGGCCGGAGCTTCGTCGGGGAGCGGGAGAACGACTGCTGGGATGGCCTTCGCCTGGCGCCGGGCGACAAGTCGGCGATCTACCTCGGCAAGCTGGCGGGCAACCTGCTGCTGATGCTCCTGGTGGAGGCCATCCTGCTCGGCCTGTTCGCCATCTTCTTCAACGTCGATCTGGGGCGGGGGCTTGCCGGTCTCGTCGTCGTGATCGGCCTCGGCACGGTCGGGCTCGGCGCGATCGGAACGCTGTTTGCCGCGATGACCTCGAACGTGCGCGCCCGGGAGCTTCTCTTCCCCGTGCTCCTGCTCCCCGTGCTCGTGCCGGTCCTGCTCGCCGCCGTCACCGCGACCGAGGCCGTCCTCGCCGGCGAGCCACTCGGTTCCGTGGCGAACTGGCTGAAGCTTCTGATCGCCGCCGACGCCATCTACGTGGCGACCGGGTTGCTCACCTTCGACTTCGTCCTCGAGGGGTGAGCCGGGCGTGACGCGCGGGCTCGGCTGGCTGGCGGGGTTCTTCCTGGTCGTTGGGCTCGTGATGGGCCTTTACGTCGCGCCCCGGGAGCTGACCCAGGGCAACGTCCAGCGCGTCATGTACCTGCACGTGCCGACCGCCTGGGTGGCCTACCTCGCCTTCGGGATCGTCTTCGCGGCGTCGATCGCCTACCTGTGGAAAGGGCGGGACGGGGCGGACCGGCTGGCCCATGCCTCGGCGGAGGCGGGCGTGATGTTCACCGGGGTGACGATAGCGGCGGGATCGATCTGGGGCAAGCCGACCTGGGGAACCTGGTGGACCTGGGACGCGCGGTTGACGAGCGTGGCCATCCTGTTCGTGATGTACGTCGGATACCTGCTCCTCCGGGGCATGATCGAGGACCACGAGCGGGCCGCGCGCTACAGCGCGGTGCTCGGCATCGTCGCCGCCCTCGACGTCCCCCTGATCCACTTCTCCGTCTACTGGTGGCGGACGCTGCACCAGCCGCCGTCCGTCATGAGGCCCGGGCCGATCACGATGCCGCCTCCGATCATGGCGGCGCTCGTGGTCAACCTCATCGCCTTCACCCTCCTCTACGCATACTTCGTGGCGAAGCGGATCGGCACGCTCCGCCGCGAGCAGGAGGCGCTCGCGTGATGGCGGACAACTGGGAATTCGTGGCGGCGGCATACGGGCTCGCGGCCATCGTGTTCGGCGCCTACTGGCGCCGCTTGGCGCGTCTCGAGGGCCACCTCGTCACCCCCCTCCCACGCCCCCGGAGGCCCAAATAAATGGTGCGAGGCGCAGCCGACATCAAGACCTTGCACATCATCGAGAGCCGACGGGTGTGCGGATGAGGCGTAACGCGAAGTTCCTCGGGGGCGGGGCGGTCATCGCGGCGGCGCTGGCGTACATGGTGTACGCGGGCGTGACGCAGTCGGCGGTCTACTTTGTCACGCCGTCGGAGCTGCAGGCGGGCCCGGTTGACGGCAAGGCATACCGTCTCGGCGGCATGGTGGTGCCGGGGTCGGTGCACTGGAACCCGGGGAGCCTCGACCTGGCGTTCACGGTGTCGGACGGGAAGGCAACCATCCCCGTCCGGCACAAGGGGACCCCCCCGGACCTGTTCGGTGAAGGCCGTGGCGCGGTGGTCGAGGGCAGCTGGGCGCGGGACGGATACTTCAAGGCATCGATGATCCTGGCCAAGCACTCCGAGGAGTACAAGGCCCCTCGGGGCGGCGCCTCGGACACGGAGTACCGGACCCTCATGCGCACCATCAGGAAGGACTCCGGGTCGCGATGATTCCGGAAATCGGCCATGGCGCGCTGGCCGTCGGCGCCGGTCTCGCGGTGTACGGGGCCATCGCGTCCGGTGTCGGCGCTCGCACGCGCCGCCCCGCGCTCGTCGAGTCGGCGCAGCACGCGGCGCTCGCGGTCTTCGTCCTGGTCACCGGGTGTCTCGCGCTGCTGGCGTACGCCTTCCTGACCTTCGACTTCTCCGTGCAGTACGTGGCGCGGCAGACCAACCTGAGCACGCCATTCTACTACCGGATCACCGCGGTCTGGGGCGCGCTCGAGGGCTCGATCATGCTCTGGGCCTGGATGCTGGCCCTCTTCACGCTGATCGTCGTGCTCCGCCACCGCGCCCAGCGGGACCTCTACCCCTGGGTCCTCTCGGTCATGCTCGGCATCCTCGCCTTCTTCCTGATCGTGATGACCATCCCCGCGCCGCCGTTCGAGCGACTGACGCCGATCCCCCCCGACGGTCGCGGCCTGAACCCCCTGCTCGAGGACACCGGGATGATCACCCATCCCGTCGCGCTCTACCTCGGCTTCACCGGCTTCTCGGTGCCGTTCGCGTTCGCGCTGGCGGCACTGATCACGGGCCGGGTGAGTGATGCGTGGATCACGATCACCCGGCGCTGGACGATCATCGCCTGGTACTTCCTCTCGCTGGGGCTCCTCATCGGCGGCTGGTGGAGCTACCACGTGCTCGGGTGGGGTGGATACTGGGCCTGGGATCCCGTCGAGAACGCGGCGTTCATGCCCTGGCTCACCGGGACGGCCTTCCTGCACTCGGTGATGATCCAGGAGCGCCGGCGGATGCTCAAGCTCTGGAACATCACGCTCGTGATCCTCACGTTCGGCCTGACGATCTTCGGCACGTTCCTCACGCGGTCCGGGGTGATCGCGTCGGTCCACGCCTTCACCCAGGGCTCGATCGGGATGTTCTTCCTGGCCTTCCTCGCGATCGTCCTCCTGGGCCCCCTGGCCCTCCTGGCCTGGCGGTGGGACCTCCTGCGGGCCGACGGCGAGCTGGATTCGATGCTGTCGCGCGAGTCCGTCTTCCTGCTGAACAACGTCTTCCTCGTGGCCGCGTCGTTCACGGTGTTCTTCGGCACGGTGTTCCCCCTGCTGAGCGAGGCGATCCGCGGCGTCAAGGTCAGCGTGGGGGCGCCGTTCTTCAACCAGGTGAACGTGCCGCTCTTCCTCTCGCTGATCTTCCTGATGGGCGTCGGGCCGCTGATCGCCTGGCGTCGCGCATCGGTCGAGAACCTGAAGCGGAACTTCCTCTGGCCCGTGCTGATCGGGACCGTCACGGCCGCCGTGCTCTTCGTCGCCGGCATCCGGTCGGCGCTCGCCGTGCTGACCTTCGGCCTCTCGGCGTTCACCGCCGCCACGATCGCGCTCGACTTCACCCGAGCGGCGCGGGCTCGCGTGCGGAGCGGGCACCGGCTCCTCCCGGCGATGGGCACGCTCCTCCGCCGGCACAATCGCCGCTACGGCGGCTTCGCCATCCACCTCGGAATCCTCGTCGTGGCGTTCGGCGTCACGGGTTCCCAGGCCTGGTCGGTCCAGACGGAGGCCACGCTCAAGCCGGGCGAGACCCTCACCCTCGCCGGCTACCAGGTGCGTTTCGACGGGCTCAGCAAGGAGAGGGATTCGACCCACGACAAGGTCGTCGCGGCGTTCACGGTCTCCGATGGTCGCGGCGACTCGATGGTGCTGCGGCCGAGCAAGAAGTTCTATCCGCAAGAGCAGTCGCCCATCGCCGGCGTCGATTACCGGATGGGGCTCCGCGAGGACCTCTACCTCGTGCTCGGCGACTTCGCCCAGGATGGCTCGCAGGCGACCGTGAAGGCGCTCGTGAACCGGCTCGTGAGCTGGATCTGGATTGGCGGTCTCGTGCTGACGCTCGGGGCGATCCTCGCGATCCTCCCCGAGCCGGGAAGAACGACGACCGGCCCGCGGGCCAGCGAGCCGGCGCTGCAGCCGGGTCTGTCTCCGCGGCCGGCCAGCGGGGCGTAGTGTGCGGAAGTGGCTGATCCCCCTCGCGGTCGTGCCGGTGGTGGCGCTGCTCGCTTACGGCTTCCGCGTGAACCCGCGGGAGATCCCCTCGCCGCTCGTCGGCCGGCCCGCGGCTCCCTTCACGCTCCGCACGTTCGGCGGCGCACCGGTGTCCCTGGAGAGCCTCCGCGGGCGCGTGGTGGTGCTGAACTTCTGGGCTTCCTGGTGCTACCCGGCCTGCTACGAGGAAGCGCCGGCGCTCGAGCGGGCCTGGCGGGCCTATCGCGACCGGGGCGTCGCCGTGCTTGGCGTCGCGATCCAGGACAGACAGGAGGCGGCACTGAAGTTCATCTCGGAGTTCAGCCTCACCTTTCCGAACGCGCCCGATCCGGCCGGCAAGGTCTCCGTCGACTACGGCGTGTACGGCGTGCCCGAGACCTTCTTCATCGACCGGAGCGGACGCATTCGACGGAAGCACGCGGGGGCCGTGACGGATGAGCTGTTCCGGACCACGGTGGAGCAGATCCTCGCGGAGCGTACATGAGCCTCGCGCGGACCTTCCGGGCCGCCGTGCTCACCCTGGCCGCGATTGCCCTGTACTGCGCCGGCCCCCTGACGCTCGCCGCGCGCGCCGGATCGCCGGACCCGGTGAGCGAGGAGACGGTCCAGGCCGTCGCTGCGAGACTTCGCTGCGTCGTTTGCCAGAACCTCTCCGTGGCTGATTCGCCGTCCGAGATGGCGAACCAGATGCGCGGCATCATCCGCGAACGTCTGGCGGCCGGGGACAGTCCCGACCAGGTCGTGGCGTACTTCGTCGACAAGTACGGCGAGTGGATCCTGCTGTCCCCCACGTGGCGCGGCTTCAACCTCCTCGTCTGGACGGCGCCGCTGGTGGCGGTCCTGGCCGGGCTCGGCGTGGTCGGCTTTCTTCTCCGGCGCTGGACGCGGATCCCGCCGGTGCCGGGCGCCGCCGCCTCGATCGACCCGGTGCTCCGCGAGCGCGTGCGCCGAGAGATGGAGACCCGGCCCTGAGCGGAACCGCCCTCGCTGCCGCGATCATCGTCATCCCGGCCTTTCTCTTCGTCGTCTGGCCGCTCCTGCGCCGCGACGACCGCGCGGGGTTGCTTCCGTTGCCGCCCGATCCGCGCGACCAGCTCCTGGAGGAGAAGGAATCGACGTATCGCGCGTTGCGGGAGCTGGCGTTCGACCACGAGGCCGGACACCTGTCCGACGAGGACTACGCATCACTCCGGGACCGGTACGAAACGCGCGCGGCCGAGACCCTCGTCGCGCTCGACGCGCTGTCCCCGGCTGTGGCGGGGCCGGCGCCGGCGCCACCGGCCGCCCCGGCGCCGGCCCCGCCGCAGGCATGGACCCGCCGGCCCCTCGCGCTCGCGGTGGGCGCGGCCGCATTCCTCGCCTTCGGCCTCACCCTCGGCCTCGGCGTCGCTCGCTACTCCGAGCCGGACCCGACCGCCGCGATGCCGATGTCCGGGCCGGCGCCGCGAGCACCCGGAGCCTTCCCCGGGGGCGAGGCCCCGGGTGCCGCCAACGCCCCCAGGGGACCCGTCACGCCCGAGATCCTCGACGGCATGCTCCGGGCGGCGCGGGCGAGCCTGCTCGGCGGCCGCTACAGCGAGGCGATCGCCGCCTATCAGGCGGTGCTCAAGCGTGACCGGAGGAATGTCGACGCGCTGACGCACCTCGGTCTCATCGTGGCCCTCGGCGGCCACGCCGACGCCGCCCTCGAGACTCTCGACCGCGCCCTCGCCATCGACCCCAACTACCCCCCGGCCCTCCTCTACCGCGGCCAGGTCCTCTACGAGGTCAAGAAGGACTACGCGGGCGCCGCGAAGCTGTGGGAGAGATTCCTCGTTCTCGCGCCGAACGGCGAGGAGCACGATCGGGTCGCCGGCCTGGTCAAGGAGGCCCGGCTCCGGTCTCGGGGCGCGACATCCCGGTAGCGCCGCCGCCAGTGAGCCACACGCCGGAACGGGGGCGCGCGGAGGCCGCAGAGCGCGTGGCGGAGCTACGCGGGCTGATCCGCCGCCACGACCACCTTTACTACGTCGAGGCCGGGCCCGAGGTCTCGGACACCGAGTACGACGCGCTCCTGCGGGAGCTGCGTGATCTCGAGAGCCGCCATCCGGACCTCGCGACACCCGACAGCCCGACGCAGCGCGTGGCCGGCCAGGTCGGGGAAGCCTTCGCGCCGGTGGAGCATCGCGCCACGATGCTCTCGCTCGACAACGCGACCACGCCCGACCACCTTCGCGAGTTCGAGGCGCGGCTCGGGCGCGGGCTCCCGGGCGCCCCGCTCGGCTACGTCTGCGAGCCGAAGATCGACGGCCTCGGGGTCGCCCTCCTGTACCGGTCCGGGTGGTTCGTCCGCGGAGCGACGCGCGGTGACGGGCGGGTCGGGGAGGACATCACCCGGAACCTGCGCACGATCGCGGGCATCCCCCGCGTGCTCCGGGGCCCCCTGGCCGGCGTGCGCGAGCTCGAGGTCCGTGGCGAGGTCTTCATGCCGCGGGCGAGGTTCCTCGAGCTGAACCGGCAACTCGAGGAACGCGGGGAGCCCACCTTCGCCAACCCGCGCAACGCCGCCGCCGGTGCCGTGCGGCAGAAGGATCCGGAGGTGACGGCGCGCCGCCCGCTCGACATCCTGCTCTACCACGTGAGCCACCTGGACGGGCCGAAGCTCGCCTCGCACTGGGAGACGCTCGACACGCTTCGCCTCGCGGGGTTCCCGACGAGTGACCGGGCAGCGCGCTGCCCCGACATCGACGCGGTGATCGACTACTGCGCGCGGATCGAGGTCGACCGTGACTCGCTGCCGTACGAGGCGGACGGCGCGGTCGTCAAGCTGGATTCGCTCGAGCAGCAGCGCCGGCTCGGCGCGACGGCGCACCACCCGCGCTGGGCGATCGCGTTCAAGTTCGCGGCCCGCCAGGCGACGACGGTCGTGCGATCGATCGCCGTCAAGGTCGGCAAGACCGGGGTGCTCACCCCGGGCGCCCAGCTCGACCCGGTGGAGCTCGGAGGCGTCGTGATCCGCAACGTGAGCCTCCACAACGAGGACGAGGTCCGGCGCAAGGACGTCCGCGTGGGCGACACGGTCCTGATCGAGCGCGCGGGCGACGTCATCCCGTACGTCGTCCAGGTCATCGTGGCCCGCCGGCCCGCCGGGACGGAGCCGTTCGTCTTCCCGGAGGGCTGCCCGTCCTGCGGCAGCCTCGTCTTCCGCCCGGGCGGGGAGGCCTACTGGCGCTGCCCGAACAGCGGCTGTCCCGCCCAGTTCAAGGAGCGGCTCCTGCACTACGGCTCGCGCCGGGCGATGGACATCGAGCACCTCGGCGAGAACGTGGTGGACCAGCTCGTCGATCGCGGCCTGGTGCGCGACTTCGCTGACCTGTACGCGCTCACGGTCGGAGAGCTGGCGGCACTCGACCGGCTCGGCCCGAAGTCCGCCCGGAATCTCGCCGAGGCGATCGCCGCGTCACGCACGCGGGGGCTCGCCAGGCTGCTCCACGCGATCGGCATCCGGCTGGTCGGCGAGCGCGCGGCACAGCTGCTCGCCGTCCGCTTCGGACGCGTCGAGGCCCTCGCGGCGGCGGCCGAGGACGAGATCGCCCGCATCCACGGCCTGGGCCCCCAGGTGGGGCAGTCGGTGGCCCGCTTCTTCGCCGAACCGAGGAACCGCGAGGTCATCGAGCGCCTCCGGCAGGCTCGGGTCATCCTGGCGGAGACCGGCGCGCCCGCAGGCCCGGGTCCGCTCGACGGCAAGACGGTCGTCCTCACCGGCACGCTCGCGAGCATGTCCCGCGATGCCGCCAGGGACCTGATCCACCGTCTCGGCGGGCAGGTCACGGGGTCGGTATCCCGGAAGACGGGCTACGTCGTGGTCGGCGCGGATCCAGGCTCGAAGCTCGACGACGCGAGGCGCCTGAGCATCCCCATGCTGGACGAGGCCGGATTCCTGAAGCTCTGCGAGTGGTCCGGGTAGGCTCGGGGCACCCTGCGACTCGCAGCCCGGAAAGCTCGGTGGCTCGGGTCCACAACCCGAGGAATCTCGGGCCGGGGTTGAGGTACCCTGTTGTCCACGTCGCGGGCCGGTATCGGTGCGCCGACCTCGCAACAGGGAAGGCCGTCACGCGGCGTGCGCGCCGGCCCGGACCCGGCGAGGCCGGCAACGAGACGCGACGCTGACGAGTCCCGGGGACCGGGAAGTGGGGCAGACACGATGATTTCGATCGGACGCAGCGCACACGGCACGCGGCGCCCATCACGGCCGGGCGCCGCGTGCGTGCGGGGTTCGATCCCCGCGCTCTTCGTGGCGGCAATCCTGTGGTCGGCACCCGTCACGGCCCAGATGCTCACGCACGAGCAGTCCCTCCAGGCTCTCCAGGGTCCGAGCGACCCCGAGGCGCGGCGGACGGCCGTGCGGTCGCTCGGCGAGACGGGCACCCTGGCCGACCTGCCCTGGCTCGTGGCGGCGCTCCGCGACGGCGACAGCCTCGTGCGCGCCATGGCCGAGACGGCCGTCTGGCAGGTCTGGAGCCGGTCAGGCGACCCCGAGATCGACCGCCTGTTCGTGGAAGGCGTCGGCGAGATGAACGACGGGCGGCTCGGGCGGGCCGTCGAGAGCTTCACCCGGATCATCGAGCGGAAGCCCGAGTTCGCCGAGGCCTGGAACAAGCGCGCCACGGTCTACTTCTGGCTCGGCGAGTTCGACAAGTCGCTCGCCGACTGCGACGAGGTGATGAAGCGAAACCCCTCGCACTTCGGCGCGTTGAGCGGGTACGGGATGATCTACATCCAGCTCGACCGCCCCGAGCGCGCGATCGAGTACTTCCAGCGGGCGCTCGCGATCAACCCGAACCTCTGGCAAGTCCGCGCCGCGATCGAACAGCTCCGGCAAGAGCTTCGCGCCAGGGGGCGTGACACCACGTAGCCGGCCGTCAACCCGTCGCTCTCCGAACGCCAACGACACCTGCGGAGGCTCCCGTGATCGACGCCCTTCGGAAAATCACCAGCCCGACCGTGGCCAACGCGATCGAGACGTTCAACGTGCGGCCGCGGAACCAGGGCCACATGTCCTCCGAGCTTCGCGCCCTCTTCCCGGAGCTCGGCCCCCTCGTCGGGTACGCGGTGACGGCGCTCGTCCGGGCGGAGCCCGCCCCGGTCGACGGCCACCGCGCGAGCATCTTCGGCTACTGGGACTTCGTCCAGACGATTCCCGAGCCCCGGGTGATCGTCGTCCACGACATCGACGAGCCCCGGGGGCAAGGCGCCCAGTGGGGCGAGGTCCAGGCGAACATCCACAAGGCCCTCGGCTGCGCGGGCGTCGTCACGGACGGGTCCGTCCGGGACCTGGAGGAGGTGCGGACGCTCGGCTTCCAGTTCGTCGCGGAGCACGTGTCCGTCTCCCACGCCTCCGTGCATCTCGTGGACTTCGGCCTCCCCGTGAAGGTCGGAGGGCTCTGGGTCAAGCCGGGCGACCTCGTCCACGCCGACCAGCACGGGGTCGTCACGATCCCGGAGGAGGTGGCGCCGAAGATCCCCGATGCCGTCGCGCGCATCGAGGCCATGGAACGCCGGATCATCAGCCTCTGCCGGTCCCGCGACTTCTCCGCCGAGCGCCTCAAGGCGCTCTACCGGGAGATCCGTCCGGGAACGTACTGAGCGAGCACACGCGGGGCCGACCGAGATGGAGCGCGTCCCAGCCGGCAGTGTCTCCCTGGCGGTTCGCGAGTGGCCGGGCGGGCTCCCGCCAATCGTGTGCGTGCACGGTCTCACGGCGAACCACACCTGCTGGGCGAGCCTCGCCGGCCTGCTCTCGCCGAGGTACCGCGTGATCGCGTACGACCTGAGGGGCCGCGGCGACAGCGACAAGCCCGAGACGGGCTACAGTCTGGAACACCATGCTCGCGACCTCGTTGCGCTCCTGGACCATTACGCGATCGATCGCGCCGTGATCATGGGGCACTCCCTGGGCGCGGCGATCGGGCTCTCCTTCGCCGTGCGCCACCCGGAGCGCGTGCGTCGCCTGATCCTCGTCGACGGCGGCTTCGACGTCCGCGCCGAGGTCCTCGACTCGCTGGCGCCCGCCATGGCCCGGCTGGGTGTCGAGTTTCCCTCGCTCCCCTTCTTCCTCCAGTTGCTCCACACGCTGCCGATGTTCGCGGGCAGGTGGAACGACTCCCTCACGCAATACTTCACCTACGACGTCGAGGAGGTGTCGGGTGGCGGGGTGCGCTCGAAGGTGTCGAAGCGGACGGTCGAGGAGGAGATCTCGAACCTCGCCCGGGAGCGCCTCTGGGTCTGGCACCACGAGGTGAAGGTCCCCACGCTGGTCCTGCGGGCTCCCGAGGGCCTGATGACCGCCACCGACTGTCTCATGACCGAGGAGGAAGCGGAGGCGATCACGCGCGCAATCCCCGACTGCCGGCTCGAGGTGATTCCCGGCACGAACCACTACACCATCCTCCTCGGCGACAATCCGGCCCTCCGGCGGGCCCTCGGCTCCTTCCTCGACCCCGACGTCGAGTAGCGCCCGGGCCGGCGCAGCATCCGGCAACGGGGCGCGCGGGCGACCGCTACCGCGCGTCGACGGCCGACGGGCAGGGGTCGGAACCGGTCGCGAGCGAGAGGCTGCGCCGTCCGGAGAAATCGAGCAGGGTCCGGACGATCTCCCGGATCCGCAGTGACTCGCTCTGGATGAGCCTGAGCGTCTCCTTCCGAGGCGACTCGTCGGAGGTCTCCTCGTAGAGGAGGGTCGCGTATCCGAGAATGCTCGTCATCGGATTGTTGATCTCGTGGGCGACTTCGGCCGCGACCTCTCTGATCGCCGCGAGCTTGGCCGACTGCAGGAGCTGAGCCGCCGTGTGCCCGAGGTCCTCCGCCTGACGCCCGAGTCCCTCGCGCAAGCGGGCATTCTCGACCGCCGCCGCGACCTGGCTGGCCACGAGCCGCAGCAGGGCTGCGGCCACCCGAGGCTCCGGGCCCGCCGGCGAGGCCCGGGCCAGGAGCCGTCCGATCACCCGGCCCTGGATCGTCAGGGGAACGTCGAAGCGTCCGGCCGGACCTTCGGCCTCCAGCGTATCCGGCGCCGCCGCGGCCCACTCGCCCCCGCCGCTCCGATCGAGCAGCGAGACCGCAATCGCGGAGAAGCCGAGAGACCGGGCCACTCCGGGCAGCACCTCGTCCGTCAGGCCCCGGAGGCCGACGTTCGAGGCGCTCAGCTCGCCGATCTGCTGCAGGCTCTCGAGGAGAGCGCCCCGCTCGGAGAGGCCGCGGGTGGCGCGCTTCTGCTCCTGCACCTGCCCGAGGAGCTTCTGCACGATTCCACGGTGGAGGTCGCGCAAGAGCGGGGCCGGCCGGCCCGGGTCCACCCAGTCCCGCCGGGCTCGCTGGAACCGCTCGATCTGCTGCGCCAGGCGATCCGGATCGATCGGCCTGGTGACGTATCCGTTGCACCCGGCGGCGAAGACCCGTTCTTCGTGACGTCTCGCCTCGGAGACCGGCACGATGACGACGATGACCGGGGACTGCAGCGCCGGGAACAACCGCATCGCGGCCCCGACCTCGCAGCCGTCGACGCCGGGAAGGCCAAGGTCGAGGAGGATCAGATCGGGCTGCTCGCGAAGCGCGACCTCGATCCCCTCGGACCCGTCCAGCGCTCCGAGCATCCTGTGACCCGCCTCGGACAGGATGCGGCGTACGAGGTCGAGACCGTCAGGCGCCTCCTCGACGTGGAGGATCTTCATGACGATAGCGACGCTGCACGGGCAGTGCCAGCCGGCTGAAGGGTCGAGCCCCTGACACGGTCGCGCGGCAACTGCCGGAAATGGTGCCATTCCGGCTGGGGCAGGCCAGCCGGGGGTGTCGGCCAGACACCAGGGCTGTGCCGGAACCGGCTCGGTGTGCCCACCGGAGGGGGCACGGGCAGGGCGTTACCCGGCCAGCCGATCGCCCCGGGTCCGGCGTTCGTCGCGCCGGAGCTTGTACTCGATCGAATCGACGAGGGCCCGCCAGGACGCCGCGATGATGTTGTCGGCGACGCCGACGGTGCCCCAGTGGTCCTCGCCGTCGCCGGAGGTGATCAGCACCCGGGTCTTGGCGGCGGTGCCCTTCGACTCGTCGAGAATGCGGACCTTGTAGTCCAGGAGACGCATCTCTCCGAGGCTCGGGTAGAACTCCTCGAGCGCCTTGCGCAAGGCGTGGTCGAGCGCGTTCACCGGCCCGTTGCCGGTGGCCGCCGTGTGCTCCGGCACGCCGCGCACGCGCAGCCGGACCGTTGCCTCGGCGACCGGCTCAGCGCTGTCGCTCCTCTCCTCGACGATCACCCGGTAGGCGTCGAGATCGAAGTAGGACCTCGCGCGACCGAGGGCTCGCTCCATGAGCAGCTCGAAGGACGCCTCCGCGCCCTCGAACTGGAAGCCCTCGTCCTCGAGATCCTTCAGCTCCTCGAGGATCCGGCGCGAGTCGGGCGTGGCGGCATCGAGGTCGATGCCGAACTCGCGCGCCTTCCAGAGGATGTTCGACCGCCCGGCGAGCTCGGAGATGAGCACGCGCCGGTGATTGCCCACGGCCGCCGGATCGACGTGCTCGTAAGTCTCGGGATGCTTCTGGACCGCGGACACGTGCATGCCGCCCTTGTGGGCGAAGGCGGAATCGCCTGCGTAGGGCTGGGCCGGCCACGCCGTCCGGTTCGCCAGCTCGGAGACGAACCGCGACAGCTCGCGAAGCTCCCGAAGACTGGCCGCCGGCAGGCAGTCGAGCTTCATCTTCAGCATGAGGTTCGGGATCACCGACACGAGGTTCGCATTGCCGCAGCGCTCGCCGTAGCCGTTGATGGTGCCCTGGACCTGGTCCACGCCCGCGTTCACGGCCGCGATCGAGTTCGCGACGGCGCACTCCGCGTCGTTGTGGACGTGGATGCCCAGCGGCGCCCGCACGCGCGCGCGGACCTCGCGGAGGATCTCGACGAGGTCGGCCGGCAGGGTTCCCCCGTTCGTGTCGCAGAGCACGAGCCACGCGGCGCCGGCGGCCTCCGCCGCCTCGAGCGTCTCGAGCGCGTAGTCTCGGTTGGCGCGGAAGCCGTCGAAGAAGTGCTCGGCGTCGAACATCACCTCCTCCACGCGAGGCCGGAGGTAGGCGATCGTGTCGGCGATCATCGACAGGTTCTCGGGGAGCGTCGTGCCGAGCGCGTGCGTGACGTGGAAGTCCCAGGACTTCCCCACGATCGTCGCCACGGGGGCGCCCGCCCCGATCAGCGCCGTGACGTTGGGGTCGGACTCGGTGCTCCCGCCGGCGCGGCGGGTCATGCTGAAGGCCGACAGCTTCGCATGCTTGAAGTGAAGGTCGTGCGCCCGCCGGAAGAACCGCAGGTCCTTCGGGTTCGAGCCGGGCCATCCGCCCTCGATGTAGTGAAACCCGAGGGCGTCGAGCCGCGACGCGATGCGGACCTTGTCCTCCATGGAGAAGGCCACGCCCTCGCCCTGGGTCCCGTCCCGGAGCGTGGTGTCGTAGACCTTGATGACACGCGGCACTGCCTCACCTCTCGCGGACCGCTGAATGGGTCTGGCGATCATGAGCCCCCGCCGGGCGCGGTGTCAAGGTGGGCCGGGTTTGCGGCTGACCGGCGGGGCTGGCATTCTCGGATCGAGGCGAGACAGCCCTCGGGGAGCGCGGGCTAGCCCGGATTATTCATGAATGGCGGCAACTGGGACCGGACGGGTGGCGCGGCGGGCGGGGCGCCCCAGGAGGCGAGCCGGGGGACCCCACACCGGGCGGGGGTGGCGAGCCGAATGGGGCTGCCCGCCGCGACAGGACCCGTCCGCCTCTCGGGTGACCCGCTCATGAACGGTCCGGGCTAGCGCGCCGGGTGCGGCATGTCGGGAAGCACGGCCTCGTCGACCGTGAGCGGCGGGCGGGACACGAACGGCTCGCGCCGCACGGCGCAGTCGGGCAGATCGCACATCCCGCAGTACGCTCGGTGACACGGGTCGGTGTGGAAGCTGATCTCGCCCTCGACGCCGAGATCCTTCATCACCCGGGCGGCCAGATCCTCGGCGACCTCGTGGGCGCGATCCACGCTCCAGAACTCGGGCACGACCAGGTGGGCGTCCACGTGATGGAAGCGCCCGGCACGGATCGCCCGGAGGTGGTGGACCCGGATGAGGCCCGCCCCCGCCGACCGCTGGAGCACGTCGGTGAGCCGGCCGAGCAGCACGGTGTCCTCCTCGTCCAGGAGCCCGCCCGCGGCGTGGCGAACGAGCCGGAACCCCGTCACCATGAGCGAGACGGCGACGACGGCTGCCACGAGCGGGTCGATCCACCAGAGCCCCGTGACCTGCATCAGCAAGAGCCCGACCACGATGCCGGCACTGGTCCAGAAGTCGGAGATCACGTGCTGGCCGTCCGCCACGAGCGTGATCGACTGATGCGCCCGCCCGGTCCGCACCAGGAACCAGCCGAGCCCGAGGTTCACGATCCCGGCGCCGAGCACGATCAGGAAGCCCAGGTTGAGCTCCCGGACCTCCGCGCCGGAGACGAAGGCACGGATCGCCTGGTAGACGATGACCACGGCGGCGAACGAGATGAGCCCCCCCTCGAACGCCGCCGAGAAGAACTCGATCTTGCCGTGGCCGTACGGGTGGTTGCGGTCCGCCGGACGGCCCGCGAAGACGATCCCCCCGAGGGCGAAGACGGCGGCCACGACGTTCACGATCGACTCGAGCGCGTCGGACAGGATCGCGGTGGATCCGGTCAGCCGGTACGCTTCGTACTTCGCCGCCAGCAACGCCGCCGAGACCCCGAGCGAGACCAGTGAAGCCCGGAGCCGGATCGCGTCTCCCACAATCACCCTATCGCGCGGCGCCGGCCCGCAGTCACGAGAGCATGGTCGCGACTCGCCGCAAGAGCAGCGAGCGCGGCCAGGACACCCGTTCTGCCCCGAGTCCGCGGACGCCGGCGGCGCGTCCTCGCCACCGGCCAGTCGGCCGCCGGACGCTCAGCGGCCCGCGCGGAGCCACACGATGAAGACCACGATCAGCCCCACCACCCCGAGCGCGATCAGCCAGTGATCCCGGACGGCCTCGACCATCCCTGTTCCTCCTCTGGCGGCACCTCGGCGCGCGCCGGCGCCCGGCCGGGTGCAGCGCGCGGTGGAGGGGCCGGTCCGCCGTCAGCCGCGCATCCCGATCGGCACGTACTCGCGCTCCGCCGCGCCGAGGTAGATCTGC
>CAZWXA010000011.1:0-7709 GCA_964637755.1 uncultured bacterium
GGGCTCGCGTTGATGCGGTCGATGAAGACCATGCCGGGGTCGCCCGTGCGCCACGCGGCGCGGACGATGCGATCGAACACCTCGCGCGCGCTGAGCCGGTCGACGGCCTGGCGCGTGTGCGGATTGACCAGGTCGTAGTCCTCGCCGCGGACGAGGGCCTCCATGAAGGCGTCGGTCGCCGCCACCGAGATGTTGAAGTTGGTGATGCCCCCGTCGAGCTTGCACTCGATGAACTCGAGGATGTCCGGGTGGTCGATCCGGAGGATGCCCATGTTGGCGCCGCGGCGGGTCCCGCCCTGCTTGACGGCCTCGGTGGCGGCGTTGAAGACCCGGAGGAACGACACCGGCCCCGAGGCCCGCCCGCCGGTCGAGGCGACGACGTCGTCCTTCGGCCGCAGGCGCGAGAACGCGAAGCCCGTGCCGCCGCCGCTGTTGTGGGAGACGAAACCGTTGGCAAGGTACGCGTGCTTGCCCGGAACAGTCAGGTCGTAGACCCGCCGGAGCCCCGCCTCGCGGATCGCGGTGACACGCACGAAGAAGAGGTCTTCCGCGGCCAGCTGCTCGAAGAATGGGGGGTAGATGGCGGACTGCTTCATCGACGCCATCAGGATCTGCCGGCTGAGCTCCCTCGGCGCTGTGACCCGGTTGAGGAGGCCGTCGAACCGGACCTTCGCGCTCGGCCGGGAGCGTGGGGAGAGACCCTCGTACCAGCGGCGCAGCCGCCCGCGCTGATGCGGAATAGTCTCGCCTTTGACGAAGATCTCCGACTCGCTGACCGCCGCGAGTCTCGCCGCCTTCCTGCCGCCGATGAAACCGATCTTCTCCCGGAAGCGCCGGAAGCCGGCCTTGGTGCAGATGGAGATCTGGTAGCTCTCAGAACCCGTTGCCGAGACGTCGGGTCGGAGGTGCGTCGGAATCCCGAGCGCGAGCAACATGAGCTGGAGTTCCTCGCCGAGTGGCCGGGAACTGGTCGTGAGGGTAATATGCCCGTTCTTGCGAACACACCCGTCCGCCGTGAAGAGGCCACGAGCGAAGGCGCAGGCCACTTCCTCGGTGCCCCGTAGCACGACCGCGGGGATGCGCGCCTTGCGCGACGAGGTCTTGGTGATCCCGAGCAACGCGAACCACTCCTTGATCTGCACGCTCAGGATCGAAACCTCGACGGCGTCCTCTCTCGCGTACTTGGACACCGTCGGACGCTTGCCGAAGAGGGCGAGACTCAGATCCTCGATCCTTCGCGCCACTTCGGGGCTGTCTCCGCCAACGGTGAAGCGGACGCCGTCCTGGTGGTTCGAGCCGTCACCGATGTAAAGGCCGACCAGTTCGGCCAGTTCGGGCGTGATCTCTTGAGGAAGGCGGTATTGCTTCGCCGTGAAGCTCGTTCCGTTGCGGCCCGGCTTCGGGGTGAAGGTAAATTCCGGAAGCTTCGTCTGGCCGCCGAGCCAGGCGCCGGGTTTCATGACCAGCCAGTCACCTTCGCGGAGCACGGCGAGCTTCCGCCACTGGTAGGAACCGTCGTGCGAAACGACCAGCAGCCCGTGCTCGGCGGTTCCGACGACGGCGTAGCCCCGATGGGTCCGCACCTCGTACACTGGTTGCTCACCGTTGTCGTGCACCGCGCTCACGAGGAAGGGCCCCTCGTCGGTCATCACGAAGGAACCCTCGCGAGCCTCGCTCAGCCGGGTCAGTCCGTCGCTCATCACAAACGTGTCAGCGACGAGGCATTTGTGGATGATGGCCGCATCCTTGACCGCGTCGAAGATCTCCTCCATCGAGTCCCCGACCGGGAGCACGTAGCAGGCCGAGTACTGGAGGCCGTTGTTCTTGCCGGCGTTCATCAGCGTGGGCGAGTTCGGCATGAAGTAGCCGTCGACCATCATCTCGTAGAAGGCGCTGGCGACCTCGTGCACGGCGGCGGGACTGCGCCCGTACCGGGCTTCGCCCGCGGCGATCGACCGCGCGACTCGCCAGCACATCTCCTCGGGCGTTTCGAGCACGTCCTCGCCCTTGCGGGTCAGGTAGCGCTCGCGGAGGACGCGCAACGCCGGCTCGGTCCACTTTCCGACCTTCGACGGACGAGTCTCAGACACCATAGGGCCTCTCCTCGCGACGGGCGCGGACGCGGTCGAATGGCCGGCGGCAGGGCACCGGACCGGCAGGCAGCACGGCAGAGGGTCTGCTCACCGCCGTGCCCCGCGCTCTTTGCCGCGCCGGACCGTGATCCCGTCGACTCGACGTGCGTGCAATCATTCTCGCGATCCCCTGCCCCCGATCCCCTACATTCTGTGGACATGGGAGGCTACCATACCATATGTGGGAGCCGTCAAGAAAAAAGAGGATCAACGCGGTTGCCCCACGAATGGGGTCCCCACCTCATCAAGATACTCACGCTGGCCGGTGCTCACGCTGGAAGGTGCTCGCGCTGGCGTGGTCTTCTGCGTGCCGCGGACGCTCACCCTGCCAGCGGCGAACCCTGGGGTCACCGGGACTGCCCCGGCGTGCGCCGGCATCGTCGGGCGCCTCCAGCGATCCCTGGAGCCTTCTCGCGCCCGCCGACCGCGGGGTATGATGATGAGGGTCACGCTGGCCGCTTCACCCGAGACGAAGGAGAACCGACATTGACGAGGGGAATCGCATGAAGCGGATCGCCGGCCTCCTCCTCCTCGCCCTGGTGGCGGCCCCGCTGCTGGCCCTAGCACAGGCTCCGTCCCCCCGCGGGCCGGAGCTGACGGGACGCCAGCTCAGCCTGCCCGAGGTGATCAAGATCGCGCTGGAGACCCAGCCGGAGATCCAGGCGCGGCTCTACGACTACGCCGCGGCGCGCTTCCGCGTCGATCAGGCGCTGGCGCCCCTCCTGCCCCAGCTGAGCGCCTCCTGGACGGCCTCGCGCGACCGTCTCGTCTTCGGTGTCGGCGCGACCGCCGCTTCCTCCGAGGTCACCCGGACCACCGCCCAGATCTCGCTCTCACAGCTCCTCTTCGACTTCGGCAAGAATCTCGCGGCGACGGAGGTCGCTCGTCGCCTGGCCGACGTGGCGAAGGAGGACATCGAGGTCCAGCGCGACCTGATCGTCCTCGCCGTCAAGGAGGCGTACTTCAACCTGCTCTTCGCCAAGCGCCTCATCACGGTCAACAAGCAGGCCCTCGACCGGGCGGAGTTGAACCTCCGCTCCGCCCGCGGGTTCTTCGAGGTGGGGACGCGGCCCAAGTCCGACGTGACGCGCGCGGAGGTCGACACGGCGAACGCCCGGCTCGAGACGATCCGCTCGCGCAACGCCGAGCGGCTCGCCCGCGTCGCGCTCAACACCGGCATGGGCATCGACGTCGGCACCCAGACCGAGGTCGAGGACATCCTCACCTACGAACCGTTCGCGGTCGACCGGGACCTGCTGTTCGCGGAAGCCCGGCGCGGGCGCGCCGAGTACCGCCAGGCGAAGCTCAGGGTCGACGCCGCCGAGGCCACGGTGAAGCTCCAGTTCCGCAACTTCTTCCCCGATCTCACCGGCAACGCCTTCGTCGGCGCCACCACGACCGACTTCCGCGAGATCTGGGAGCTCGGGGTCGCGCTCAACTGGAGCCTCTTCGACGGCGGTGCGAAGATCGCCCGGTACCGCGAAGCGCTCGAGAACCTGAAGGGGGCCCAGGCGCGCGTCCGCGCCGCGGAGCTGGACATCTCCCAGCAGGCCGAGCAGGCAAGCCTCAACGTCCAGGAGGCCGAGGAGCGCATCCAGGCCTCCCAGAAGGCCGTCGAGTCGGCGCGAGAGAACTTCCGCCTCGCCCAGGGGCGCTTCGACGCGGGGGTCGGCACGATCCTCGAGCTGACGGATGCCCAGCTCGCGCTGACCCAGGCCCAGTCGACCGAGGCCCAGGCGCTCTCCGACTTCCGCATCGCCGTGGCCCGGCTCGAGCGGGCTCTCGGCCGCCGGTAGAACGGGTCCCCAGCGGGACACGTCTACACGCTGATGGGTGTACGCCGTCTGGTCGTCTCGGTCCTCGTTGTCGCCGTGGCCGTCGCGGGAATCTGGGCGTACTTCCAGGTCCGGAGCTCCGGGAGCACGCCCCGCTATCGCGCCGCGCTGGTCGAGCGCGGACCGATCACCTCGACCGTGTCGGCCACAGGCTCCCTGAACGCGGTGGTCACGGTGCAGGTCGGCTCGCAGGTCTCGGGGCAGATCAAGGACCTGCTGGCGACCTTCAACTCCGTGGTCCGGAAGGGGCAGCTCATCGCCCGGATCGACCCGGAGAGCTTCGAGGCCAAGGTGAACCAGGCCAAGGCCGAGGTGGACAACGCGCGCGCCATGGTCCTGAACCAGGAGGCCGCCCTCGAGAAGGCGCGCGCCGACGTCGACAACGCCAGGGCGGGCGTGGCCACCGCGCGCGCGAACACGGTCAAGGCCCAGGTCGCGGTCGCCGACACCAAGCGCGACCTCGATCGCAAGACAGGTCTCCTGAGCCGGGAGCTGATCGCCCAGAGCGACAAGGACGCGGCCCAGACCGCCTCCGATTCCGCGCTCGCCCAGATCGACGCCAATCGCGCCCAGGAGCGCGCGGCCGAGTCGGGCGTCCGCTCGGCCCTGGCCGCGGCACGGGTGGCCGCGGCCCAGCTCGAGGCCGCCCGGGCGAACCTGAAGCAGAAGGAGGCGGCGCTCGCCCAGGCGCGATTCGACCTCGACCGCACCTACATCCGTGCCCCGGTGGACGGCGTCGTCGTGTCCCGCAACGTCGACGTCGGCCAGACCGTCGCGGCGAGCCTCCAGGCCCCGGTCCTCTTCACGATCGCCCAGGACCTGTCGCGCATGCAGGTCGACACGAACGTCGACGAGTCCGATGTCGGGCGTATCCGGGTCGGCCAGCGCGCCGCCTTCACCGTCGACTCGTTTCCGACGCAGGCCTTTTCCGGAGAGGTCAACGAGATCCGGAAGGCGCCGCAGATCGTCCAGAACGTCGTCACGTACAACATCGTGATCAACGTCCAGAACTCGGAGCAGAAGCTCCTGCCGGGCATGACGGCCAACGTGCGGATCGTCATCGAGTCCAAGCCCTCGGTCCTGAGGATCCCGAACGCGGCGCTGCGCTTCCGGCCGGCCGGGGTCGAGCCGGACACCGGCGGGCCGTCCCGCCGGGACACAGGGGGCGGGGGCGCCGGCGGTCCCCCGTCGACAGCCGCGATCCGCGAGCGCCTGGTCCGGGACCTTGCGCTCACGGACGAGCAGCAGCGGAAGCTCGACCCGATTCTCCAGGACTCCCGCCAGCAGATGCTGGCGCTCCAGCCGCAGAACCTCCCCGACGCCGAGCGGCGCCAGCGCGCGCAGAAGATCCGGGACGCCGCGCAGGCCCGCATCCGCGAGCTCCTGACCCCTGGGCAGCGGGCGCGGTACGCCGAGATCATCGGCCTCCAGGGCGGCGACGGCGCGGTCGGGCGGGCCTGGGTCGCCGGCCCGGACGGCCGGCCAAAGCCGGTCGTGCTGCGGCTCGGGGTGACCGACGGGAGCGCCACCGAGGTGCTCTCGGGCGAGCTCAAGGAGGGCATGGAAGTCCTGACCGGCCTGCGGAACGGCCCGGCCACGCAGAGCGGCGCCATCCCGAGACTCAGGCTCTGACGATGGGCCGGGTGCTCATCGAGACCGTCGACATCACGCGGGACTATCACCTCGGTTCCCACACCGTTCACGCGCTCCGGGGCGTCTCGGTCCGGATCGAGGCCGGGGAGTTCGTGGCGGTCATGGGCCCCTCGGGGTCGGGGAAGTCCACCTTCATGAACGTGGTCGGCTGTCTCGACCGGCCGACCTCCGGCCGGTACATCCTGGACAGCGTCGACGTCTCCACTCTCTCCCGTGATGCGCTCGCGCTGCTGCGGAACCGGAGGATCGGGTTTGTCTTCCAGACCTTCAACCTCCTGCCCCGCACGACTGCGCTCGACAACGTCGCGCTGCCGCTCCTGTACGGGGGGCGGCGCGGCGAGGATCCGCGCGAGCGCGCCCGGCGGGCGCTCGCCGCCGTCGGGCTCCTGCCGTTCGAGCGCCACCAGTCGAACCAGCTCTCCGGCGGCGAGCAGCAGCGGGTGGCGATCGCGCGCGCGCTCGTCAACGAGCCGTCGCTGATCCTCGCCGACGAGCCGACGGGGAATCTCGACACGCGCACGAGCGTCGAGATCATGTCGATCTTCCAGCAGATGAACCGCCAGGGGATGACCGTGGTCCTCGTCACCCACGAGCCCGACATCGCGGAGTACGCCACCCGCGTCCTGACCTTTCGCGACGGCCGCCTGCTCCTCGACCAGCCCGTGACGAGCCGTCTCGACGCCCGGGCGGTGCTCGCCGAGCTTCCCGGCGGAGACGACCGATGAATCTCTGGGTCAGTGCGCGCATCGCGCTGGCCGCTCTGCGGGCGAACAGCCTGCGGACGAGCCTCGCCATGCTCGGGATCGTCATCGGGGTGGGCGCGTTCATCGCGAGCGGCGCCATCGGCGCCGGTGCCCAGGCGCGGATCGCCGACTCGATCCGGAGCCTCGGCTCGAACCTGATCATGGTCATGTCCGGGAGCATCACGTCGGGGGGGATCCGCCTGGGCAGTGGTACCCAGCTCACGATCACGGAGGACGACGGCGCCGCGATCGCCCGCGAGATCCCGGCCGTCCTCGTCGCCGCCCCCGCGCTGCGCGGGTCGGGCCAGATCGTCTACGGCAACCAGAACTGGTCGACGACCGTCCAGGGCGTCACGCCGGACTTCGAGATCGCCCGCGAGTGGCCGGTCGCCGAGGGCAAGTACCTCGGCCAGGAGGACATCGACGGGGCGACGAAGGTCGCGGTCATCGGGCAGACCGTCGTCCAGAACGTGTTCGGTGGGAGCGACCCGCTCGGCCAGGTCATCCGCATCCGGAAGATCCCGTTCACCGTGATCGGCGTCCTCGACCGCAAAGGCCAGTCGAGCTGGGGGCAGGACCAGGACGACCTGGTCGTCATCCCGATGAGCACCGCGAAGAAGAAGGTCATGGGCGTGAGCCAGGCGAACGCCCGGGCGGTCAACACCATCTCCGTCAAGATCCGCGAAGGGGAGGACCTGAAGGCCGCGGAGACCGAGATCCGGGGGCTCCTGCGGCAGCGACACCACCTGCAGGCCTACCAGGACGACGACTTCTCCCTCCGGAACCTCGCCGACCTCCTCGCCACGCAGGAGAAATCGGCCGAGGTGATGACCAACCTGCTCTACGCGATCGCCGCGGTCTCGCTCATGGTGGGCGGTATCGGCATCATGAACATCATGCTCGTCTCGGTGACCGAGCGGACGCGCGAGATCGGCCTGCGGATGGCCGTGGGTGCCCGCGGCCGGGACGTCCTCTCCCAGTTCCTCATCGAGGCCGTCATCCTCTCACTGATCGGCGGCGCGGTCGGGGTGGCCGTCGGCGTCGGCTCCTCCCGCCTCGTCTCCTACCTGGCCGACTGGTCGACCGTGATCCAGGCCGGCGCCGTGCCCCTGGCCCTGGCCTTCGCGTCGGTCGTCGGTGTCTTCTTCGGCTTCTACCCAGCCTGGAAAGCCTCGCGCCTGGACCCGATCGCCGCGCTCCGCTACGAGTAGGGCCGCCACGGCGGGGCCCCCCGTCGGCGCCGCGCGCGACGGACCATGGCGAGGTTCTGCGACCTCGTTGGGGGTGTCGGGCGGCGGTCGCTCCCCCCGACGTCGATCAGTCTTTGGGCAGGCCCAGGACCCGCT